>NZ_KB899413.1 GCF_000378205.1 Sediminispirochaeta bajacaliforniensis DSM 16054
AGTCTGTATACCAGGCGGAGGTTTTTCTTACGGAACCAGCCCATGAATCGGAGTGGGAGGGAGCTGTGGGTCAGGTGCATTCCCACGGCCTTACGATGGATGATTGACTATCTGCCTTCTTATGCATGGGCTTAAAGGTAAAGGAATCACCACGATTCCGGACAGTAGTTAATTCTTTAACAGAATTCTCATTTTATCTTCACTATTTCCTCATTGCCCCACTTCATTGTTACTACAACACAACATCATCCATAACGGAGGAAAATATGAAGAAAATTTCCATGCTGCTTGTCCTTTTTCTTGCAGCAAGCTTTGTTCTTTTTGCTGGAGGTAAACAAGAATCTGGTGCAGCGGCAAGTGCTTCGCAGTTCAGCGGGGACTATGCCTTCGGAGGCTCCACAACCGTCGATCCGATCATTCAGGCTGCTATCGAAGAATGGAAAGAGCTCTATCCCGATGTTCACATCAGTTATGAAGGTGTCGGTTCCAGTACCGGTATCAAGGGCATCATTGCCGGGACCTACAGCCTCGGAGCAGCCAGCCGTGAACCCAAGGATGGAGAAAAGGCCCAGGGAGTCGAAGCTACCCATATCGCCCTCGACGCCATTGCCGCCATTGTAAATCAGAGCAGTGTCTCCATCAGTAACATCTCCATGGCAAACCTTGCATCGATCTATGCAGGCGACATCACCAACTGGAAAGAGGTCGGTGGCCCAGATGCTCCGATCGTTGTTTTCAACCGTGATGAGGCATCCGGAACCTATGAGACCTTTGAAGGCCATGTCATGAAAAAGGCCGACAAGGAGTTTATGGCTTCTGCTTCTGTAACAACCGGAAACGGGGATATGGCTGCTAAGGTTGGTTCAACCCCCTATGCCATCGGTTACGTCGGTCTCGGGTTTACCCATGAAAAAGGTGTTAAGGCTTTGACACTTGAAGGAATCGAACCCGATGTAAAGAATGTCTACAATAAGAGCTATCCTGTATGGCGCTACCTTAACGTAGTACACATCGGTCCCCTTTCTCAGGCCGGTGAAGTAGAGCAGGCCTTTGTCGACTATCTTCTCAGCGAAGATGGCCAGGACATTGTCGAAGACCTCGATTTCATCCGCCTCCCATAGTTTTACAGCAAGGAATATTCTCAAGTCGGCCGTCCGCTTCTCTCGGACGGCCTTTTCTTTCAGAAACACTATTAACCGTTTTTTAACATTATCCTGACAAAACAGCCACATAAGCCGGGCATTCTTCACATAGCGAAACCGAAATGAGGTATTTCTAACGTGAAAGAAACAAGACGAAAACAGATAGAAAAGGTTATGGAAGCTATCCTTTTCATCTTCGCGTCGATCTCCGTGTTGAGTGTCATCTTCATTACGCTTTTTATTCTTGCCGAAGGACTTCCGCTTTTCAAAAGTGTGCGTCTTACCGACTTTCTCTTCAGCACAAATTGGAAACCCACGGCAAAGGAACCGAGCTTCGGCATATGGGCCTTTATCGTCGGATCGATCTGGGTCACCCTGGGAGCATTGATTATCGCTGTACCCATGGGGCTGGCAGTCGGGATCTTTATGGCGGAGATGGCAAAACCGCGGGCGGCAAAAATCATCAGGAGCGGTGTCGAACTTTTGGCAGGCATTCCCTCGGTCATCTACGGCCTATTCGGCTTCTTCTTTATCGCTCCGATTATTCGTAACCTTTCAAACAGTACCACCGGCCTCGGAATCCTGACGGCCTCGATCATTTTGGCCATCATGATTTTGCCTACCATTATCAACATTACCGAGGTCTCCATCAGGTCCGTTCCTTCCGAACTCAAAGAGGGAAGTCTGGCTTTGGGGGCGACCCACTGGCAGAGCATTGTAAGGACCATTATTCCGGCAGCACGAAGCGGTATCATTGCAGGGGTAGTACTTGGAATCGGACGGGCGGTAGGAGAAACCATGGCCGTTCTCATGGTCGCAGGGAACTCCCCCATCATGCCGACAGGTCCTTTGAGCCATGTCAGAACCCTTACCATGAATATCGTCACCGACCTTAAATATGCGGAAGTTGGAAGTTTGCATGAAACCAGTCTTTTCTCAACAGGTATTGTGCTCTTTCTTTTCATTCTCATTATCAATCTCGTTGTACAGCGAACGCTGAAACGGAAACTTGACAAGGAAGGAGCGGCATGAGCCCACTTAGCCAGACAAAAAAAGCGCATCTTCAGGAAGGCATTGCAAAGGGTATTATCTGGTTCTTTGTTGTCCTTACGATCGTCATCCTCGCATGGATTATCCTCTATGTTCTGTATCGAGGCTTTGTCTCCGTAAATCATCTCCACTATCAAGTGACCGATGCCACCGAAATGGTGGCCACCGACCCGGACCATCCAACAGCTCCGATTTCGATGATTATTCAGCGAAAGGTCAGACTCAAAGACGACCTTACCTCGGCCGAACTGTTTGAGATGTACACAAAACGGCGTCAACCGAATTGGGGAGACATAACAGGCCAAAATCTCGATGTCGAGCTCTTCGCCCTTGCCTCCGAATCGGAGGAGGGTGCTGCCGGAGCAGAGATAATTCTCGCAAATCGGGAAAACTACAGCAAACATGTTACGCTGGAAAAAGACGGCAAGGCGATGATACAGGCTGTTTCCTCTACCCCGGGGGGAATTGGTTTTATCCCCTCCGCCATGGTCGAAACCCTTCCCCGGAGTGTTAAGGTCGTCCCGATCAGAAGAATAGCAGCTCCTGTAAACGCGTCGGTTGAAAAAATCGTCGATAATGTGCAGATCCAGACAATCGATAACGATGATCTTCAGGCGATCTTTACCGGAAAGGTAAATAATTGGCAGGAGATAGGTGGTATCGATCTTCCCATCAGGCCTGTTGCCTATTCGAAAAATGCCGGAATACGGGGAGGGCTCCTTGATTTGATCCTCGGGAAAAAGGATACGATCTTGGATCAGGGGATTCTGTATGTCGATACACCGGAAGAGTTTTTCGAAACGATAGACTCATTGCCCGGGGCCATCGGCATGACCTATTGGGAGGATGTTAAGGATATCGACGACAGACCGATGCTCACCTTCGATCGTCTGGAGGTTCGGCAAAATCTCGACTGGCATTACCTGGTAGAAGCCCCTGCACGTTCAGGGAAATGGGGAGGAATATCGACCATCATCATCAATACCTTCTTTCTCATCCTTTTTACCCTCCTCTTTTCCACGCCAATCGGGGTATTGGGGGCTATTTATATGGTCGAATATGCCAAACAAGGCAGGGTTGTCCGCATACTGCGGCTGGGAACGGAAACGCTGGCGGGAATTCCATCTATTGTTTTCGGCCTTTTCGGTTTCATTTTCTTCGTCGACATGCTGGGCCTCGGCATCGGATTTATATCTGCAACCCTTACCGTGACCATGATGATTCTGCCGACCATCATACGGACAAGTGAAGAGGCGCTGAAATCGGTGCCCCTCTCCTTCAGGGAGGGAAGCCTTGCCCTGGGAGCAACAAAACTACAGACCATTGCAAAGGTCGTTGTTCCGGCGGCAACCCCCGGGATTCTCACCGGTATCATCCTTGCCGTAGGCAGGACGGTTGGAGAAACAGCGGTACTCATCTATACCCTCGGCTCAAACTACGAGCTTGTACGAGGCCCCAGTTCCTCCGCCAGGGTACTGTCCCTCCACCTCTACAATCTCTTCTCCGAAGCGATCAGCTTCGACAGAAGCTTTGCAACCGGAGCCATTCTGATTTTTATTATCCTTTTGGTAAATTACTCAACGACCTCGCTTATCGGGCGTCTTAACAAAAAAGCGGGGAAATAGCCATGGAGAGGTATAATGCTATGAATATAAGCAAAGAAACAACGGACCAGGAAAAAAAGATCAAACTTACCGTCAGGGACCTGGACCTTTTCTATGGAGATTTCCAGGCCCTGCATAAACTGAACATCGATATTGCCGAGCAGGAGGTCACCGCCCTTATCGGTCCCTCGGGATGCGGAAAATCGACCTTCATCCGTACCCTCAATAGGATGAACGACGTGATCGACGGGGTCCATATCACCGGAACGATCAGCTATGAAACGAGAGACATTTATAGGAACTATGATCCCATCGAGCTGAGGAAAAAAATCGGCATGGTCTTTCAGAAGCCGAACCCCTTTCCCATGTCCGTGTATGATAACGTCGCCTATGGTCCAAGAATACACGGCATCAAAGATAAGAGGACCCTGGACGAAATTGTCGAGTGGAGTCTCAAGCAGGCCGCTATTTGGGAAGAGATCAAGGATAGGCTTCATAAACCGGCCCTCGGTATATCGGGAGGTCAGCAACAGAGGCTTTGTATCGCACGGGTATTGGCGGTGGAACCCGATGTCGTGCTGATGGATGAACCGACATCCGCCCTCGATCCGATTTCCACCAGTAGAATCGAAGATTTGATTGATGAGCTGAAAAAAAGCTATACTATCGTTATCGTCACTCACAATATGCAGCAGGCAGGACGGATTTCCGATACCACCGCTTTTTTCCTCAACGGTGTCATTGAGGAGGTCGGTGCCACAGAACAGATCTTTTTCAGCCCGACGAACCCGAAAACCGAGGCATATATCACCGGTAAATTCGGTTGATGAATCATTGAGGTAAGGAGAATAAAGGCATGGATCATAATACGCTGCGACAGCATTATAGCGATGAGATGAGGGCCAACGACAGAGAGATTCTGAAGATGGGGGCCTTTGTGGAAGAGGCGGTAAGAAAATCGATGCAGTGCATGCTCGATCAGGATATCAACCTGGCGGATAAGGTTATCCGCGATGATGAGATTATCAACAATCTTGAGTTGAAAATTCAGGATACCTTGACCCTGCTCATTGCAACAGAACAGCCGGTGGCAGGGGACCTGCGTCATGTCATCACCAGTTTGAAGATCGTCACCCAGCTGGAAAGGATGGGTGACCATGCGGTACATATTGCAAAGGCGGCGAAAAAACTTGCGGAGCAGCACTATATCAAGGATCTAATAGACCTCCCAAAGATGGCCGAATACGGCATCGAGATGCTCCATGAGGTGCTGACCGCATTTGCGGAAAACGACCAGGATAAAGCAATCGCTGTTGCCAAGATAGACGACAGAATAGACAGCCTTCACAATCAGATATGGAGGGAACTTCTGACCTACATGATGAGCGATGTAAAGAACATCGATCAGGCTACAACGCTTCTCTTTGTATCACGTTGGCTCGAGCGTTTTGGGGACCACGCCACAAACATCAGTGAATGGGTGGTTTATGACTGTACCGGAAAGCATATCGAACTAAATATGTAAGGGGTAATCCGTGGCACACGAAACTATTCTTGTCGTTGACGACGAACACGATATTCTTGAACTATTGAAATACAACCTTGAGAGGGAGGGATACTCGGTCATCACCGTTGAAACAGGTGAGGCTGCGGCCGCAACAGCGGCTGCAAAACAACCGGATCTCATTATTCTTGACCTTATGCTTCCCGGTATAGACGGGGTCGAGGTTTGTAAGCGTATCCGCTCACGGGATGAGGTCAAGGATATACCGATTATCATGCTTACCGCAAAGAGCGAGGATTCCGACGTGATCAGCGGCCTTGAGGTGGGCGCCGATGATTATATGACAAAGCCCTTCAGTCCGAAGGTTCTGGTGGCAAGGATACGGGCACTGCTTCGCCGCAAACAGCTGAAAGAGTTTCCCCCGAGAGAGGAACCGGTCATCACAATCCACGATATCGTCATCGATACGATACGGCATGAGGTGAAATGTTCCGACGTCTCATTGGATCTCAGCGTCACGGAGTTCTCAATATTGGAATTCCTCGCTCGAAATCCGGGTTGGGTCTTCAGCCGAAGTCAGATCATAGGGGCCGTGAAGGGTGAGGACTATCCGGTAACCGAACGATCGGTGGATGTGCAGATTCTCGGTTTAAGAAAAAAACTCAAAGCTAAAGGTGACTACATCGAGACGGTCAGGGGTGTGGGTTACCGAATGAAGGAGCGGGTGTAAAGCACCCGCAAGGTAACGCCATGGTACTTTCAAAAAGACGTCCTGTTCTCAGTTACATGTTCCCTCCCCTTGTGCTTCTCTTCCTGCTGCTTGCCGTATCCGTAGCCTTCTTCTCTTTCAGGAATTTCAGGCAGCTGATCTTTAAAGAACAGTATCATCGTCTGAAAACTGCAGGAGAGCTTCTACTTGCTGCCCTCCCTTTCGAAAACGGAGAACTGGAGGCGAAAGCCAAGGAGATAACCCGAAAGATCGGTCCGGCCAGCCCTTTCCGGGTAACCTTCATCAAGCCCAACGGTTTCGTCTTCGCTGATAGCCATGAAGACCCTTTGGTGATGGAAAATCATGCACACCGAGTGGAAATTCGGCAAGCGATACGGGGAGAGGCCTCGTTCAGCCTAAGGAAAAGCCCCACCCTTGCAATTTCCATGCTTTACTATGCCTTTCCCATCGATGATGCGTCAGGGAAGGTCATTGCGGTCCTTCGTCTGAGCCTCCCGGAAGCAAATGTCAAAAAGCTGCTTGCCGCAGCGGCCCTCTCGATAACGATCATCACCGCCCTGCTTTTAGGGCTCGCCGTTGCAGCCATGGTGGCCGTATCGCGAAAAATTACCGTACCTCTTGCAGCCATATCCAAAAGTGCTTCTGCATACGCCCGGTTCGATTTTTCTCAGCCGATTCATGTCGACGGCCCTGCCGAAATCGTCACCACGGCAGACGCCTTGCAAAAAATGGCGCAGGCTCTGACAAGCAGAATCGACGAGGTAACACGCCAAAAGCAGGAGCTGGAAGCGGTACTGACCGGCATGAACGAAGCGGTCATCGTACTCGACCGTAACCTGGTCATCACCGAGATCAACCCTGCTGCGGCACGGCTTGTGAGCAGTTCTTACGATCCGGTTATCGGTAAAAGTCTCATTCAGGTTATGAGAAACACAGAACTCAATACCTTTGCGCAGGAAGCCCTTGTCGCACGTGGGGTTCGTCAATGTTCCCTTGTCATTCCGGGCGAAGCAAAGGAGATTCACCTTCAGGTCAACGCATCAACAATAGAGGCTGTTACGGCTGATAAGAATAGCCGCTACCCGCAGCAACGCCTTATCCTGGTGATGAACGATATCACCACCTTAAAACAGCTTGAACGAATGCGGAAAGAGTTCGTCGCCAATGTTTCCCATGAGCTGAAGACGCCGATTACCTCCATCAAGGGCTTTGTCGAAACCCTCCTCGACGGAGCCATAGACGATAGGGAAAATGCTTTTCGATTCCTTACCATCGTACAGAATCAGACAACGAGGTTGGGAAATATCATTGACGACCTTTTAACCCTGAGCCGTCTTGAACAGAATGATGAAGAGTCGGGGATAGGTATGGAAATAATCCCCCTCTGCCATCCGGTAAACGAAGCCATTTCCATTTGCCAAGGCAGGGCCGACGAAAAATCAATCGATATTCATGTGGAATGTGACCGCGAGCTGGAAATTCTCGGCAACGGACACCTCATAGAACAGGCTGTGGTCAACCTCGTGGATAATGCCGTCAAATACTGTCCGGAAGGCAGTGTGGTGCTGGTTCGCTGCGAGAGAGAAGAGGATAGGCGCATATTATTAGAGGTCCAGGACAACGGTCCCGGTATCCCCGAAGCGGATCAGGAACGGATCTTCGAACGATTTTACCGTGTGGAAAAGGCTCGTAGCCGAGACATGGGAGGAACAGGATTGGGGCTTGCCATTGTGAAACACATCATGCTGCTCCACGGCGGAACCGTGGCACTGGAAAGCAGCAGGGGAGAGGGTGCCAGTTTCCTACTTCGCTTCCCCGCCCTGCCCTCTTGACACCATAGCGGTAGGATCATACCATCATAACAGCTGAATCGCGTGGGGTGGTTTTTCCTCTGATGGGAAAAGCCTGAGATTACACCCGTTGAACCTGATCCGGTTAATACCGGCGAAGGGAGCGTCCTGTATCCGTCCAAAGCCCCTCACAGATTCACCCGACACGTTATACCAGGAGACGAAGATGAAACGTTACCTTCCCCTCCTTCTTGCTGTGATCGGCGTGATTTTCATCGCAACGATCATGGTAGGAAGAACCAAACCAGAAACAGACGGGATTACCGTCTATACCTACGACAGTTTTATTTCCGAATGGGGTCCAGGTCCGGAGATCGCAAAACAATTTACCGAACAAAGCGGTATTACGGTAAACTATGTCGCACCGGGAGACGCGGGCCAGACCCTCCAGCGGCTTATCAACGAAAAAGAGGCCTCCGTTGCCGATGTGGCGATCGGTATCGACAACAACCTCTTTCCTAAGGCTGAAGAAGAGGGGATCTTTCGATCCTACACATCGCCGGAACTTAAAAAGGTCGATTCTTCTCTCAGATTCGAAGACGACCTCCTGACCCCCTACGATTACAGCGACTTTGCCTTCATTTGGGATAGCCAGGCCCTTGAAAATCCTCCCCAGAGTTTTGCCGATCTTACCGACCCGCGGTTTAAGGAAAAAATCATCATCATGGACCCCAGAACCAGCACCCCCGGCCTGGGACTTCTGCTGTGGAGCGAAAAAATCTACGGCGACAAGCTTTTCGACTTTTGGAAGGCCTTTGCCCCGAATATCCTTACAGTCAGCTCCAGCTGGGACACCGGTTACGGCCTCTTCACCAGCGGCGAGGCTCCTCTGGTGATCAGCTATACCACCAGCCCCCCCTATCATCTCGAATATGAAGGCACGGAACGATACAAGGCCCTTATTTTTCCCGAAGGTCACTATATGCAAATCGAAGGGGCCGGTGTGGTGGCAGGCACAAAGCATAGAAAGGCGGCCGAGGCCTTCATCGACTTCTTAATCTCCGAAGATGCACAGGCAGTGATCCCTTTGACGAACTGGATGTATCCGGTGAGAGAAGGGACCCCACTTCCCGATTCCTTCCGCCTTGCCCCCAAACCCGATAAGCAGCTGCAGATCAACCCTGCTCCGGACGGCAAAACCGTCGATACACTGATTGAGCTCTGGACCAAGGCCTTGCTGCAATGAATAACGATTCCCGAAACAGGAGCATAAGCGGCGGTGTTGCTTTGGCAGCGCTGCCGGGGCTTATCTTTCTATTCCTGTTTTTTTTCATTCCCCTGCTCACCATTCTTTCCGGTGCCTTTATCAATGAGGCGGGGGAGATCTCCCTCCTACCGCTTCTCGCTAGCGTACGGGACGAAAATCTGCTGAGGATCCTCGGATTCACCTTTCTTCAGGCCTTCTTGAGTTCCCTTATCGCCCTTGCCATGGGGCTTCCCGGCGCCTATTTTATTGCCCGGTGCGATTTTCCCGGAAAAAAGATTCTCAGGTCCCTGAGTGTCGTCCCCTTTGTCATCCCACCGATACTGGTCGTACTCGGCTTCGTGACGATTTTCGGCAACAACGGGATTATAAATCGTTTTCTGATGCAGCTTACCGGTAGCGGTACACCGCCGCTGAAAATCTTGTACTCGCTGAAAGGAATACTTCTGGCCCACGGTTTTTACAATTTCCCCGTCGTACTTCGAATCGTAGCCTCTCACTGGGAGGCAATCCCCGAAAAGCAGGAGCAGGCTGCACAGCTTCTGGGAGCAAAACGCTCGGCAGTCTTTAGGACCATCACCCTGCCCCAGCTGATGCCTGCAGTTGTTTCAAGTATGCTTTTGGTCTTCCTATTTTGCTTTTCAAGTTTTGCAGTCGTCATGGTACTGGGCGGCGGCCCGAAAACAACGACAATCGAAGTGGAAATCTTCCGCCTTGCCAGAATCAATCTGGATCTACAGGCAGCAGGGAGAGTGGCGCTCATTGCAGCATGCCTTACGCTCCTTCCTCTTTTACTAAATTTTGGAACGGAAAGCAGGTTCACAGGCATAGGAGCATCCGATCGGGATCATCGCATTGTTCGGGGCAGGAATCCTAAGGTCAGGCTTTTGGGTGCGGTATACGGACTTGCAATGGTTATTCTTGTTATAGGACCACTTCTCGGGGTAGTTGCCAGCGGATTTCTCGAGGTGGAAGGTCCCCTTGCTGCGCCCCGCTTCTCACTCCGCTGGTTCGCCGGAATCTTCGCCGTCTCCGGACCGGACACCTTCTCGATAACTGCAGCGAGGTCTATTGCCGGTTCTCTTCTTCTTTCGGGACTTACCCTGCTTATCACGATACCGACGGCCACCCTCTTTGCCCTGGCCACGGTTCGTTCGGGAGGAAAACGGGCAAAGTTGTTTGAGCTGACGGCAAGCCTTCCCATGAGCATTTCCACCGTCATCCTCGGAAGTGGATATCTCGCCATCTCCGTCGCATATCCCATGCTCACGTCCGTTCCCCTCTTCATCGCCGGGGCCCATAGTGTCATCGCCTTTCCCTTTGTCTACCGCAGCATTGTTACCGCCCTGGCAAAAATCGACGGATCGTATCGAAGGGCCGCAATATCTCTTGGAGCAAGGCCTGCCAAGGCCTTTGCCGATATCGAATTGCCGATGCTGGAATCATCTCTCTTCTCTGCCGCTGCCTTTGCCTTCGCCCTATCGGTGGGAGAGATGAATGCAACCCTTACCCTTTCCGGCGGCAGCTTTCCCACTCTGCCCATTACCATCTATCGACTGATTGGTTCATATCAGTTTCATCGGGCAAGTGCCCTCGGTACGGTACTGATCGTGCTGTGTGCCGTCGCCTTTTTGCTACTTGATCGATCGACTCGCAAAAAAAAGGAGATGTGACGTGAAACTTATTATAGAGCAACTGGTAAAACAGTTCGATGATTTCTCTTTTGAAGCATCATTTCAGGCCGACATCGGCAGTTTCATCACCCTATTGGGGCCTTCGGGCGGGGGAAAAACAACGGCCCTACAACTGATATCGGGTCTGATTCCTCCGGATTCGGGACACATATACTTCGGCGACATCGAACTTTCGCGTCTCGAGCCGTGGAAAAGGGACATCGGTTTTGTTTTCCAGGATTATGCCCTTTTTCCTCACATGAGTGTTGAAGAAAACGTTGCCTATGGCCTACAGCAACGGCAGGGGGCGAGACAAAAGAAAGAGGAGATTACGGACAGAGTCACTCAAATGCTTACCCTGGTCGGTCTGGAGGGCTTTGAAAAGCGTAAACCGGAAACCCTTTCCGGAGGAGAGCGACAACGTGTTGCCTTGGCCCGCGCCATAGCACCGGATCCCCGTCTTCTCCTCTTCGATGAGCCCCTTTCTGCTCTGGATGCCCCTCTTCGCAGTCGGCTGAGGGAAGAAATACGGGAATTACAGAAAAAATTGGGAATTACGACAATCTACGTAACCCATGACCGGGATGAAGCGCTCTCTATGAGCGATTTGATCGTGATCATGAACGAAGGGAGGGTTATTGAGCAGGGCGCTCCCCGGACACTCTACAGAAGGCCGGCAACACTTTTTACGGCACGCTTTCTGGGAGAGGGATCAACCATCACCTGGGAAGGCAAAAACGATTTTTTTCGCCCGGAAAACGCCACGCTCCTTTTGGAACCGGAAGATTCCGCCCTTCGGGGGAAGATGAAAAGCCTCCGTTATCTTGGCGGACGAGCTTTGGCGACAATCATCCTGGCCGACGAGACAGAGATCAGCGCCATGGTGCCGGAACGGGAAATCGACGCCTTTGAAGAAAATAAAGGAAAGCCGGTATGGGTTCGGATCGACAAAGAGACCCTGATCAGCGTTTCATAGAGACAATCAGACCAGAAGAACAACCCTATTCCGCCCTCCCTGCTTTGCCTGATACATTGCCCTGTCGGCCCTGCCGATCCAGTGTTCACGGCTCTCCCCCGGTCTGAAGGTGGTAACACCAAAGGAGGCCGTAAGCGATATTTTTTTTCTATCGAAAAAAAAGGGCGATGATTCAAGCTTCTTTCGAAGGCGTTCGGCGATTCCTAATGCCTGTTCTCCATTACTGTCGGGAAGTACAACAAAAAACTCTTCCCCCCCGTAGCGACCGGCCTGATCATATCGCCTCATCTCCTGAATCAGTACCTTACCGACCATCCGAATGGCCTCGTCTCCTGCCAAATGCCCATGGTTATCGTTTATCATCTTGAAAAAATCGAGATCAACCATGATTCCCGATAAGTTGCGTCCGGTTCGTACCGCTCGTTCTATTTCGATGTCAATGGCATGAAAAAGGCTCATCCGGTTCAACAAGCCGCTGAGAATATCAAAACGGGCGATTTTTTCAAGTCTTCGATTCGAGGTCTCCAGTTCCTGATTTATTTTTTCGATATTGGCAAAGGCCTCCTTCAGATGAAGGTGCTGGTCAAGAATGCGATTGGAAAGTTCCTCTTCATAGCGAACGGCATTCCGAAAAAAATCCCGTTCGGTGTAAATATCCCGCTGGGCCCGCTCCCGAATAAGTGAGGCCCGAATTCTTGTAAGAAATTCGAGACGGAGGATGGGCTTGCAGACGAAATCATCCCCTCCGCTATTTAAGCAGTCCTGAACGGAATTGGGGGCCTTTGCAACCAATAATATTTGAAGCGGTATGCCGGGAAAACGCCTTCTGATTACTCCGCAAACGGCATCTCCCGCCTGGTCGGAGACATGCTGATCAAGGATGACCACGGCAACCGATCCTGTACCAATCAACTCATAGAGTTCGTTCGGCTGCTCGCATGAAACTACCGTATAGCCTTCTTCTTCCAGGATTGTGGTAATTTCGGCCCGATCCTCCGATTGATCGACCAGGACAGTAATGATCTCATCGTCCATACACCACTAAGTATGAAACAGTAGTATACTTTTCGCAATGAAAGTACGAACTGTACAATCAGTTTGATGTATGGTACATATAATTATATGGGATCAACGATTGCAATTGCTTCCGGTAAAGGTGGGGTCGGTAAAACGACGGTTGCAGTAAACCTGGCACTTCAGTGGGCGAAACAAGGCCTAAAGGTTTCCATTATCGACGTCGATCCCCTTTCCGATGTGGCATCAGCCCTCGACATCGCCCCTGAAAAACTGAAGGCAATACCGGAAACAATTGACTCACGGCTGCCGTTATCGGACTACGTCCTGGATATCTTTCCCCGGGTAAAACTTCTTTTTCCCATCGCTGCTTCGCAAAAAGGACGAAACCGCGATCTCAAACGGTATATGGATAACGGAGGTGCAAAAGAGGCGGAGCAAGGGTGTGACATACTCATCCTCGATCTGCCTGCAGGAACGGATGAAGAAGAAAACCTTGCCTTTCTTGCCTTTTCCCAGGCACTGCTGCTTGTAACCAATCCCGATCCCCTTAGCCACACCGCGGCAGGAGCCTATCTGCGAAAAGCAGCGGCTCTTGAGCGCAGGGTTCCGGTCCTGCTTTGGCATAATAAATATCGGGGAAGAGAATCTCTCAATTTTGATCCCCGGGATCTGGTGGGCAATTACAATCATAATGTTCCGGAAGAGGAAAGGCTTGATCCCTCATCGTTCTCTCTGATCCATGTTGCCTACCTGCCGCCGGACCCGGCATTGGATCTTCTCTCGGGCGAAAGCGCCATTGAGCCGCTTCTCCTTCGCTCCATGGAAAGTAGCTGTGGCCTGTTGCTGGATGCCTTTATAGACGAAAAGGTGGGCCACATCTCCTCCGGTGCCAGAACGACATCGGTACTCAAGGGGTTCGTCTATTCTCTTGACATAGACACGGCCACCGACTCAACAATGGTAGCAAAAGAGCTTTTTGCATACCTTGCCGCATATTCGGGGAGCAAGATGGATACGCCCCTTGTACCGGAAGGTACTGAAATCGACCTTCTGGCACATTTTTTCCATGCCCTTTTTTCCGACCCCTTTTTTCTCCAGATAAAAAAGGTTCTATCCCTTATTCGGGATGCCTCAGAGGCGGCATCGGAACGGACAGCCCCCTTTCTTCGAAATAGAGACGAACGTAAACGGCTCGTATTTGAGAAAGAGGTTACCGCCCTTTTGATGCGTGCCGACCTTGCCGCCGAAACCATTTCGGAATTAGGCAATCCAGCGGGACTACTGCTCTTTCAATTTGCCCTTTTCAAGCTTCTTGCATCATCCTCAGTCAGGAATCTGATCGAATCCTCCGTACCAAAACGGGAAGAGGATAATGGACAAAAGGAACGGGACAGAAGAAGGCAAATTTCCCTCCTCATCGAAAAAAGCGACCATTATCACGAAAAACATGTCGAATTGGTAAAGCAGCTTCTTCCCGTGGTATCACGACAAGTAAAAACGATGGCAAAAACCTTCGAACTGGAACATTTGATCTTTCGGAGCAAAACAGGATCGGTCCACGTCCAGGCCTATACCCAGTTAACCGCCTCCTTTCTTCACGAGGCAGTTAACAGCGGCTTGGGCGTGATTATCGGTTTTCGTCACCGCCCTGCTGCAGAGGCTTTTCGTGAGGGAGCAGAACGGCTTCTCGCCTTCCTTTCAGAGATATAAGGATACAGAAAGAGGCTTCCCACTCTTCCCCATTACGAAGATGAAGCAAGCTTTGGCGGAGTGATGGGTATGTCGATGGTAAAGAGCGCCCCCTTGCCCGGAGTGCTTTCGCAGGAAACCGATCCACCCAATTTGCCGGTAATCAGGTTGTACACGATATTCATCCCCAGTCCGCTGCCACCGCTTCCCCTACGGGTCGTGTAAAAGGGTTCGAAAACCCGCCTGACACTCTCTTCGTCCATACCTTTTCCATCGTCGCGATAATGAATGAGGACGCTCCCTTCCCTTTGAAATCCATCGATTCTGATCGTTCCTGCATCGTCAGCGTCATAGGCATGGATCAGAGAATTGCTGATGAGATTAGTAAATATCTGGCTAATGGCACCGGGGTAGCCTATAACGGTAATCCCTTGTGCCACCTCGACCTCAACCGAGATCGGTCGTTTCTTCAATCGCGGCCCGAGACTGAGAACAATATCTTCAATGTAGGAGCGAAGGTCAAAACTGCGTAACGCCTCGCTGGCCTGGTCGACGGCAACCTGTTTGAAGCTGCCTATCAACTCGCCTGCCCGTTTGAGATTACGTAGTATTAGATCGGAGGTCTGTTCCATGTCGTGGATATCGGGTGAAGCGGCATGTATCTGATCTTGAAGCAATGTTGCTGCCGTAACAGCCACTCCTATCGGCGTATTGACCTCATGGGCGATTCCTGCGACAAGAGAACCGAGAGAAGCCAGTTTTTCCGACTCGATAAGCTGTTTCTGGGCCTCTTTCAGCTTCTGATACGAATCTCGCAGATCCTTGGTACGCTCTTCAACCCGATGTTCCAACTCTTCATTGAGCCGTTTCAGCTCTTTTTGCGCAGCAAGAAGCCCCTCCTCAACCTGGCTTCTTCTTAGGATCTCCTCCTGCAGGTTCCGATTGAGCGATTTTGCATGCTCATACAGCCTTGCGTTCTGAAGGCTGATAATCGCCTGTTTCGAAAGAATAGATACAATTTCAAGTCGTGTCGGCGTGAAAAGCCCGGGAACCGCATCATTTTCCAGATACAGCATACCAGAGCCGATGACCGTATCGGGAAGAGGATAACAAAGAAGGGAACGAACCCCCGCCGTCCTGAAATAGGGGTCGCTGGTAAAGATACCCCGAATCGCGGCATCGTCAAGGACCACAGGCTCTTTTCGCTTTCGCGTATAGCGAAGAACCCCAATGGAGAGATTTATCGACTGTATAAGCCGTTCTCGTCCCCGACGCCCCGGCTCATCCGTCAGCGGATAGAGGCTAAAGCCATCCTCTTCCGGCAGATACCGAGCCCGGAGGTAGAGTTCGTCATCCTGGACAAGGATAAGAAAGGCCTTTTGGGCACCGGTACTTTCCAGGATAACGCGCAACATTCGCTCTATGAGGACCTCTTCCCGCAGTTCCTCCGTCAGATCACGACCGGCCCGCAAAAGGGTAAAGGCATCGAGCCCGATTTCTCCGGGCTCACGAGGGAAATCAGGCAAAGCGGTTCGATCGCTCGAAGATTCGAAGGAAGGGAAAAGCGATCCCCATTCGTTCCGCAAGGCTTCAGCCTTTCTTCTCACTCCGAGGTAGGACCAATATCGATATGCTTCCAATAGATAGAGACCGGCAACCTTTTCCCGCGAAGCCCGAGCGTGATAACGTCCGCTTAGTTCATTTGCCACGGCACAGTGGAACAGGTCTCCCTGCCGCTGGGCTCCTCTGATCGCCTCATCGTAGAGATTGGCGATCTCGACGGAATTACTCTCCCGGGATCGTAGCTCCGCTTCGAGCATGAGCCGCAGATGGGAAATATTATCGGCGCAGCCGCTCTCAAAGCGGCGCAGCCGATCAACGGCAGGGGCTGCCTTCTGGAGATTACCGACTTTGATATAGCCAAGCGCCTGAGCCAGCAAAAACGGAGCAAAGAGATAGCTTTCCTGGAGATAGAATGCTCCATTCCTGATCTGGCCTTCGTCGAAGTGAAACCCTATATCATCTTCAAATACAAGGTCGTAGAGGGAACGAAAGGAGAACAGCAAAACCCATCCCTTGTGGTCGGGGCCCTGGATAAGGCTGTGGAACAACTCTTCTTGAGAGAGAAGAAGCCGTTGCTGTTGATCTTTCTCCTCGGACAGAAAGAGTTCGAGACAGCTGGTAAAAAGATCGAGAAGGGGGCCAGCCGTCCCATTGCGCAAGGTCCTGATGATACGCCCATATTCCTTGCTTCGCTGGTAAAGATCATGAAGATCGGAGGAGAGGAAGAATTCGTGGATCAGGTGGGCGATGAGAATATCTCCGGTAAACCATCCTTCACCATTGGCCCGTCCGATACGAAACCCCTCGGTCAAGATGGGAGAAATATCCGATAAAGGCAGGATCCAGGGGGCTATTCGAAGACCGTAGATCTCTCTACATAAAACCATGGACCGATTGTCTCTCGCCTCGTCGGCTACACGTAGGGCCCTCAGAGCAAGCCTTCCGGCCTCATCATACCGTCCCTCCGGAATAAAGAGGGCAGCGGCATGCATGAACAAAACGCTTGTATCGGGAGGGCCTCCATGCTTGGAAAAATAGATTGTCAACACACGTATGTAGGAGATGTAGAGGTCATAGTCTGTCTCATGTATTGCCGAAAGCAGACGTACGGCCATGCGGGAAAAAGCATCCATTGTTTTATCGCTGCTTACGGGAGGCAGATCAGAGACGATTGGTTCGATACCGTTTTCCGCCTCGGGAAAATCAATCCCCGCCAAGGCAAAAGCACGTCTGCCATTCGCCATTGCCTCGTCATAGCGTCGAAGTTGAGTAGCGGCATCTATCAACTCACCGTACAGCTCCAAACAGACCACGGGATCATGTTCACGCCTAATGAGATCTTCGAAAAGGCCGATCGCTTCGGCTATGTTTCCACGAATAAAAAGACATCGTGCGCGTAGCCCGTAGTAACGGGAAAACAACCCGTCGTCGGCATTAATGCGTGCCGCCCCGATCAGTTGTTGTGCCGCATCGATCATGGTCATGGCCGTATCACACTCTTCAGCCTCAAGACGGGCGGTTGAAATCGAAAGGGCAGCCTCACCAATCTTCCTTCGTTCCATCTCCGATAGGCGATTGACGTCGGCTTTCAGGATATGGGATACGCCTCGTTGAAGTGAAGATACCCCATCATCGGCAGTATATGAGGAAAAAAGCAGGCGACCTATGGCAAGATGCTTTTCCTCGATAAGTTCGGCAGGCAATTCGCGCAGGAACCGCTTTCGTAGCTTCGGATAGCTCAATTCCCAGCCGCCGCTTGCAGAGCGTTTGATAAAACCCAACCGGTACAGATTTTCGAGTAAAGGGAGGATATCAACCTCAGGAAGAAGCTGATTAAGTTCCGGCTCTTCGACTCGTTCACCGAAACAGAGAATAAGAGCAAAAAGCGACAGGGCTTCCGGACTCAAACGATCGAGAAAGTCAAAGATAAGCTTTCTCACGCTTTCGATCCCTTCAAGCTTTTCCAGTACCTGTTGATCAAAAAACCAGCCCTCGCCCGTTCGATATACCAATCCTTGCGAATCGTGCATATGGCGAAGTGCCTCCGCTATATGCATTGGATTACCCGAAAAGCGTTCGGCAAAAATTTTAGTCTGGGGCATGTACGAATGGGAAGCCGGTCCGAGGCTCTCGGAAATCCACTCTCCGATGGCCTTTTCTTCGAGGCCGTGCAAGAGCATGGTGGAAATACGTACATCCTCGGGTATTTTGGCGAAGATCGTAAAAAGAGAAGAAGAAGCGTCGATCTCTTCCGGACGATAGGAGGATAGGACCAACATCGGTTTCGTCGCTTCAAGGGTGAGGATGTTCTTCAAAACCTCAAGTTCCCATCTCGGAGCGTAGTGGAGATCGTCGAGGACGAGGACCAGGCCGTCGCAGTGCGAACAAACCACATGAAAAAGAGAACCAATGGCACGTGAAAGCAATCCAATAGCCTCGATTGTTTTTCCCTCTTCAGGTAGTTCCCCCTGTTCACCGGCAGCCCCGACTATCAGGGAAAGGGCCGGAATCTGGCGCCGGAGGAGAGGTAGTGCATCACCAAGTTCCTTGCGAAATATCGATGCCCAATATGCTATCTCATTCTCATGGGCTCCAAGAATCCTATAAATAAGATCGTTCGCTGCCTCGATGAGAGCACTGCCTCCAGACTCTTCACCATGCCACTGACCAAATACAACCCATGCACTCTGAGTTTGGGCCGATTCCAGACGGACGAATTCACGCAAAAGAGCACTTTTCCCCATTCCCGTCTCAGCCGCAAGCAGAAGGAGCTCCGCCCCGGATCCCTTACTTCTATCAATGGCCTTGCGTAAGGAACCGAGCTCACGGTCACGACCGAATAATGTTCCTGACAGTAAGAAAGCGGCATGGGGATCCCTGGTTCCGGCAACAAAACGGTCGTTTTTGCCCAGCCGATAGAGTTCCAGGGCCTTATCCAGATCATTCATCAGCCCTTGGGCACTGGAGTAACGTTCCTCAGGCATTTTTGCGAGTAGTCTCATGACGATGGCCGAAACGGCATCGGGTATCTCCTCGGAACGTACCTTGGGCGCAACGGGCGTCCTGGCCAAATGAGCATAGACAAGTTCCAGGGCATTGCCGACAAAGGGCGGACGGCCTATAAGCAATTCATACAAACAGATCCCGGCAGAATAGAAATCCGAACGATAATCGATAGGACGCAGTAGCCTCCCAGTCTCCTCAGGACTGAGGTAGGCAACTCTGCTTTCCAAGGATCCTATGCCTCCACGCGCGATAACCTCATCGCGACCAAAGACAAAGGCACGGCCGAAATCAACGAGAACAACCCTTCCCGTGGCAGATTCAAGAAGCAGGTTGGAACCGGTAATATCCCGATGTACGATCTCATGCTCCTGCAATAGTGTCAGAATTTTTGCGATCTGGAGGGCAAGATCAAACCAGCGGTTCAGCTCAAACCCCTCCCGGGGAACCACCTGGCCCAAGGGAGATCCCTCTATCCACTCCAATACAAGGAAGGCGTCCTCTTCAAGATAATCAATGAGAGTGGGAAAACAGGGAGCAATACACTGTTTAAGAATCAATTGTTCTTCACGGAGTCGCTGACGGGAAACAGGATCCGCCGTATTGACAGGTCCCTTTAGAGCAACGGCCAAGCCGTCGCTACCCCGAAAACCGCGATAAAGGAGGGTGCGATTTCCCCGGTAGACGAGACGCTCGACTGTATACCCCGGTAGAGTGATCATAGGGATAAATAAGTGTAACACAAACAGAGAAGATGAGAAAGCACATCAATAATCCGGCTTGCGTTTTGGGCGATCTCTTGATAAGCTTTTATCGAATCAATTCGTTTCATAATAAAGAGGAGAAATCATGCGCGAGCATCTGATTGCAGCCCCACTTCCCACCATTCGTCGTATCCCGCGCTACCTAAATGTTCTCGAAAATTTTGCGGCGGAACAAATCTCTTTTGTATCCGCAACGGATATTGCGAATAAATTAGGGCTTAAACCGATCCAGGTACGAAAGGATATGGCTTTTACCGGAATCGTCGGAAAGCCAAAGGTCGGATACAAAACTGATGAACTGATTGAAACAATTAAAAGTTTCCTAGGTTGGGATTCGGCAACCGATGCTTTTCTTATCGGCGCAGGAGCATTGGGCACTGCGCTTTTGGGCTACAGAGGTTTTGCGGAACGGGGGCTGCAAATTGTGGCGGCTTTCGATACAGATCCGGAAAAAGTTGGTAAAAGGATCCACGGAAAAGAGGTATTCCCCATCTCTAAGATGGCGGAACTGGCAAAACGAATGCAAGTCCACATCGGCATTCTTACCGTCCCCGCCGAATCGGCCTCCCAATGTGCCCACGCGCTCATGGACGCAGGCATCACCGGGATTTGGAATTTTTCTCCGGCCGAACTCGATGTCCCGGAGAGTATGACCGTTCAGCGGGAAGATCTCTCCGCCGGTCTCGCTGTCCTGTCGGTCAGGATGAGCGAAAAGAAGCAGGGGATCGTATAATCCTCCTAGTTCTTAGAAAAATCCTTAGGAAGGAGCACAGCCTCCATACGGTGTTCCGGTCGGAGTATTGTCCCGGCAAGATCCACAAGGCTCTTGTTGTCAAAACGATCCACCAGCTGATCTGTTTCACTCACAGGTTCTGCCGCGAGACCGCCTGTAGCCTCTTGTACAAGGGCCGAAAACCAATAGCCATTCTGCCTATTCGATTCTTCAAGTCCGGCCTTTATAATCTGCTTGGCACGATCAAGGGCCTCTGAAGGAAAGGGGGTGGTTCGATATTTCATAAGGATTTCCTCTGCCTTTTCCTTGAGCTTCTGGCTCCGTTCAGGATCACATCCGAAGGAAATGGAAAAGAGGTACTGGGCTTCCGGTGCATAACGAAAATTTGTTCCGATGGATACACCGTAGGTGCCTCCCTCATTCTCCCGAAGCTCATCCCGCAGCAGAATGGTATAGAGCTCCTTGAGAAGACGCATTCCCACCGCAGTATGACGTGAGCCGTCGAAGCCGCCGCTGAAAAAGAGCTTCACCTGTGCCTTCTGCCCAATCCCGTCGAAGGAACGAACAATACTCTTTTTTTCGGAAAATCGCATGCCCCGGTCCACGGGAGCGGTAGGAGTACTTGCGGGAAGTGCTGCAAGATAGCGGGCAATGAGCGGCTCCAGCTCTTCGTCTTTGGGCAGATTACCGACAAGGATCCAGACAGTACCCGCACCTCCCTTGTGGATCGAGTCGTAGAAGTCAAAGGCCTCCTGAACAGAGGCTTCCCCCTCAACCCTTTTCGAGGTAAGCGGACGGCTACGGGGATGGTCGTCGTACAGCATCTTAAGCACCTGATCGTTAAACTGGGTTTCGGGATCGGATTCTCGATTCTTCAAAGCAGCCGAAAGCCGTTGCACATAGGCTTTTGCCGCAGCATCATCGTAGCGAGGATCGACCACGGAAAGATAGGCAAGCTGCAAAAGTGGTTCCAGTTCCTTGACCCCACAAGTCCCTGAAAGAGCGAAAAAACGATCATCCAGAGAGGCGTTCAGCTGAAGAGCCTTACCGGCGAGAAAGTTGCGAAGGGCCGAGAGGTCATACTCCCCGATTCCTCCTTGTGAGACCAGTGAGGGTGCGAGTATCGCCGAAACATAATTCTCATCATTCGCCAAACTCGCTCCTCCGGGGCTTATCGCTCCGAAAAGAATCTGATCACTTTTATAATCGGTCCGCATGAGCCATACCTGGCTGCCGTTGGAAAGACGTATCTTGGAAACAGGCAGCGAAGAACCGGAATGAAGAGGTTCTTTTTTAAGGATACTTCCCGGGACAGGTTCGTTGCTCAAAAGTGAATCGGGATCTTCAGCAGGCACATACGCCTGAAAATTCGTCTCTTTCGCCTCGGCGACAAGGTGCAAAAGATCATCTTCGCTTGGATAGGAAAGTCCGTCCTTTTCCGGTCCGGTAAGAACGACAACCGGAGCATCCAGAGAGAAAAGCCTGGAAGGAAGTCTCTGTACCTCTTCCCGGCTAATCTCCGGAAGCAAACGCTTTACCAATTCCAGTTCCCTGTTGATCCCCGGAGCCGCATCTCCGTTGAGAAAGAGAGAGACAAGTTCGTCGGCATATCTGGATGAATCGGTAGTATTCCTTTCATCCCAAGCCTTCTGGTAGGAACGTAGCAGGTTCTCCTTCGCTTTTTCCAATTCTCCGGTTGAGAAACCGAGGCTTGAGGCACGACCGGCCTCATAGAGAAGAGCCTCAAGGCCGCCGACAGAGCTTCCTTCATCAACTATAGTTGTCAGGACAAATGCACGGCTTTTTCGATTTACCGGAATCAAACCGCTGTAGCCATAGATAAAGGGGGGATTACTTTCCCGGGTCCGCTCTTCCAAACGATCATTGAGCATGATGGAAAAAAGATCGAGGCCGATTAATTGACAGTAATCATCTTCGGTTCTTAAGGCCCTGGAAGGGGCCAGGTAGTAGAGAGAAACTCTGGTACCTGGCGCCTCAGGGTCGAGGGCCACCACTGCCCTGGCATGAGAGCTGTCGGGAGGTGAGATTGCAATGCGCTTCGCATCACCACGGTGGGGATCCTGAGAAGCGGGAACGGGATCAAACCATGTATGAATCATCTCCTGAGCCTTTGCCGGATCTATATCTCCCACAACAACAACGGCCATAGCCTCGGGTTGGTACCAGGTGTGGTAAAACTCACGAAGAGCCTCGGAACTGGCATGTCTGACGATATCGGGATCTCCGATCGCCAGACGATCGGCATAGAGGCTGCCTTGAAGAAGAACGGGGAAATAACGATCCCGAAGGCGTCCTCCCGCGCCACGTCCGAGACGCCACTCTTCGAGGATGACCCCTTTTTCTTTTTCCACCTCTTCGGGATCAAAGCTTATGTTCGTCGCCCATTCCCGCAGAACATGAATGCCCTGATTGACCACAGATAGGTCATCGGCAGGCACACTCAAGGTAAAAACCGTTTCGTCGGAAGAGGTGCTGGCGTTGATTTCCGGCCCGAACTTCATTCCCACCGATTCCAAGAAGTCGACGATTTTTTGCCCGGGAAAGTCTTTGGTTCCGTTGAAGGCCATGTGTTCGACAAAGTGGGCAAGCCCCTTCTGATCGTCACGTTCAAAGACAGAGCCGGCATCGACAGCCAGTCGGAGCACAATACGATTTTCCGGCTCACTATTGGGCCGAATGTAATAGGTCAAGCCGTTTTCAAGGGTACCGGAAACCACTGAAGGATCAAGGCCCAGCTGGGGAGAAAGTGCATCCTCCCGCGGCACCGTCGTACAGGTGGTACAAAGGGAAACGGCAAAAACCAGTATTGAAAAACCTCGTACAAGGTTACGTATACGTTGCATAAAAACACCTCCGTCGCATCGTTACTTTACCGGCGGGTTTCCTTTTTGTCCATGGTGCCCCTTTCATTTCTGTCTGAGCTCTGATACGGTGGAAAATGTAATCAAATGATAAGGTGGTATATGTATGGTAATTGGCGAGAAGTGTGTGGTCAGCATCGATTACAGTTTAACAAGCGATGATGGGACCCTTATTGATACAAGTGAGGGAAGGGAACCTCTTGCCTTTATTTTCGGATCAGGGATGATCATTCCCGGACTTGAAAAGGAACTCGCAGGGAAGAATGAAGGCGACAAGCTTACGGTAACGGTACAGCCGGAAGAGGCCTACGGGACCTACGATGAAGCACGAATCATCGAAGTTCCAAAAGATCGTTTTGAAGAGACAGATAAACTTACCGAGGGAATCCAGGTCCAGGCACAGCGGCAGGACGGGGGCGTTGAAATTCTGACCGTATCAAAGATAAGCGACGAGAAGGTCATCCTCGATGGAAATCACCCGCTGGCTGGTATGACCCTTCATTTTGATGTAACAATCAACCAGGTACGGGAAGCCACTCAGGAAGAGCTTGACCACGGCCACGTACATCAATAGGCAGCAAAAAGGCGACCCGTGTGGCGTCGCCTTTTTTTGTTTTTGCCTATGCCTTCTAGCTGATTTGGATCTTTCGCGGCTTGACAGCCTCTTTTAAGGCGAGCTCAAGCCGTAATACCCCATTCTCCATAAAGGCATCGACCTTGTCGCGGTCTATGGTCTCATCAAGGGTGAAAATCTTTCGGTAATCGACGGTAATCCGTTCACGGACCAGGGAGTCACCTTCGGGGCTAACGTCACTTCGCTTCCCGTAGATGATAAGCTCGTCTCCGTCGATCTGAACATCGATATCCTCTTTACCGACCCCGGGCATCTCAATCCGGAGCACAACCTTTCCTTCATCTTCGCAGATATCGGTTACAGGATTCCTATAACGTTTGGCATCGTCCATGATACACCTCCTCTCTACTGCACCTTGACGCTGATCTGTTTCGGCTTTACTTCTTCCCGCTTCGCCAACGTAATGGTTAATACCCCATCGGCCATGGCGGCGCTAACCTTATCGGGATCGACACCATCGGGAAGCGAGAGGGTCCTCTGGAAGCTGCCGTTCCAGCTCTCACTGCGGTAGAGCTTCGCACCTTCGCGCTTTTTTTCCTCTTTCTTCTCGCCCTTGACCGTCAAAACATTTCCGGCAATGGAAACATCGACATCTTTTCGGCTAACTCCCGGTAAATCCAGCATGACCTTGAATGCATCATTGGTTTCGGTGATATCCACCGCGGGATTGAAGTGCCGGTCAAAAAGCCCACCGGCGTCTGGATAGGTGAAATCAAACAGCTTATTGATCTCATTCTGAAGCCGTTCGAACTCCCTCCCGGGATCCAGTGCGTTTGCTTTGTTCCATCTTACAAGGTTCATATCTTTGCCTCCTATCTTTGAAGGATATGTTTGCTATTAGTAATTAAGCATATTCCGTGCCAACTATTGATACCTTGTGTAATTCTTTATATTACAAGATATTACATATCGATATCTGCCATCACCACAAAGACTTCACAGAGAACATGAGGTCGAGCTGACACAAAACCAACCCAAAAGAGGGGTAAAATAGAGTAATAATGATACACTACGGTATAAAATGACCCTACTAACCGAGCAATTTTGACTTGACAAGCAGTGCCTCCCTGTGGAGATTAGAAGAGTGAGCAGAATGGAAGATCAGATCGAGGCGTTACTCGAAAGCTATAAGGAAGATAGCGGTACCAATTTCATCGACGATACCGACCTGCCGGTGAACGAGACCATCAAGGAATTAATAGGGGCCCTTCTGGAGCTTCTCTTTCCAGGTTACACGGGCAGGAGAGCGGTCACGAAGCAGAATGTCCGCTATGTTATTGGAGATCTCCTTTGCAGCACCTATAAACAGCTGCATGATCAGGTCCTTCGGGCCTTCCGCCATGAATGCAGAATAGGTGCATGTACCCGTTGCATCTGCGAGAGTAAGGCACAAGAGGCTTGCGGCCGTCTCTTCGACGATCTGGTTTCGATCAGAAAAGCCCTCAGAAGCGATGTTCTTGCGGCCTATGAGGGGGACCCGGCGGCAAAAAGCTATGAAGAGATCGTTATCTCCTATCCGGGTATTACGGCAATCTCCATCCATCGTATAGCCCATCATCTCTACACAAACGGAGTGCCCCTCATCCCCCGTATCATGGCGGAAATCGCCCATGCGAGAACGGGAATCGATATACATCCGGGAGCAGAAATCGGTGATTCTTTCTTTATCGACCACGGCACAGGTGTCGTCATCGGAGAAACCACGATCATAGGAAATCATGTGCGGCTCTATCAGGGGGTAACCCTTGGGTCGGCAAACTTTCCCGTCGACGATGAGGGGCATATCATCAGGGGGAAAAAGCGCCATCCGACCATTGAAGATGATGTCACCATCTATGCAGAAGCGACCATCCTCGGCGATGTCACAATAGGATCGGGTTCGGTCATCGGCGGAAATGTATGGGTCATGGAGGATGTTCCCGCAAACACAAGGGTAACATCGGGAAGGCCCGAGATTAATTTCAAACCGGCCTCTCCTCATCCAAGGATCTACTAAGGTCATGTTACCTTCATTGATTTTTCTTGATTTCGATGGTGTAATCTGCGACTCACTCCCCGAATGTTATCTCACATCACGTCTTGCCTGGGAAAAGCTTAACGGCAGGGCCTGCGACCCTGCCAAGGCCTACAATACCGTGCCGGATACGGACCACGAGAAGACCTTTCGGCTCCTGCGCCCCTTCATCAGGGACGGAGGTGATTATTTGCTTCTCCAGCATGCCCTTTCACAGGGAAAGGCGCTTACCAGTCAAAAGAATTTCGATCAATTTGCCGAGAGTCACAAGGCGTTTCACAAAGCATCCCTGACGCTCTTTCAGGAATGCAGGGCAGAACTGCTCGACTATGACAGGTCCAGATGGTTTAACCTCAATCCGCTCTTCGATGGAATTCCTTCCCTGCTTAGCCTGGCCGGCCATGGCGCAGGTTTTATTCTTTCTACAAAACCCGAACATTTCATACGGGAAATTCTCCATCACCACGGAATCACCTGGCAGGCAGATCGCATTATCTGTTCCGGCAAGCGCCCAAAGGTCGATATCATCACCGAATTACTTGAGAAAGGCGAATCAACAAGGGCCTACTTCGTAGACGATCAAATCGATCACCTACTCTATCCTCACGACGAACGCATCACATGCCTCCTGGCTTCCTGGGGCTATATCTTTCCTCAGTGGCTCGAAGAAGGA
Organism: Sediminispirochaeta bajacaliforniensis DSM 16054; assembly: GCF_000378205.1. Classification (NCBI taxonomy): domain Bacteria; kingdom Pseudomonadati; phylum Spirochaetota; class Spirochaetia; order Spirochaetales; family Spirochaetaceae; genus Sediminispirochaeta; species Sediminispirochaeta bajacaliforniensis. The sequence goes on from NZ_KB899413.1 coordinate 26,706, forward strand.
TCCGTACCCGCCGTTTCACTCAGCCAGCTGGAACTGCTTATTAGGAAAGCTGATAAATCTGTTTGACACCACTTTCCCGGTGAATTTTTATTGACAGTCAATAAAGGGCGTTTTATAATGCTCTCCAAGTAAAGCGCTTAACTTAATGGGGTAGCATTATAATGGATACGGGTCCTAACCTAAAGGATATCGCAAACGCTGTTGGGGTATCGAGTGCTACTGTTTCATTATATCTGAATGACCCCTCAACCCACAGGGTAGGTAAAAAAACAAAAGAACATATCGATGAGGCTATGCAGGACTTGGGATACAGGCCCAATCTTTTTGCCCGCAGTCTCGCTAGCGGTTCAAGCCACATAATTGGAATAATAAAGCCAACGCTGCGCCCTATTTTCTCAAACTGCTTTAACAATGTAATTATTGCGGGAATTCAAGATGCCCTTTCCGTGGATCATTATAGTCTGCTTTTTTTCCCAAGCAGCGGATCTACCTCAAGCGAAGTTGTCAAGTTTCAAATATATCAAGGATACGGTTGTGATGGTTATATCCTGTTTGGCAGCCGGTTCTGTTCACAGCAGGATATTGAGAAAAATATCAAAACGTTACAGCATACTGGAAAACCATTTGTGACGGTAAATATACCTGAAATGCCTGGGGATATTGCTCAAATTATTGTACCGGAACTCTCCAGCATAAGTGGGATCAACTACCTTTTTGAACGCGGACATCGGCAAGTACTATTGTTATTAGGTAGAAAAGAAGGAATTTTCACAAAGAAAATTCTATCTGCTTATGTTCTTCTGCTCAAAAAGTACGATATTCCGTACCGAAAGGAAAATGTTTTGTACGGAGATTATAGTAAAACTGAAGCTTACCAAGCAGTGAAAACAAGAATTGACCATGGACCCCAGAATTTTACGGCACTTTGTAGTATGTCCGATTACATGGCGGTTGGAGCTTATGAAGCTTTAAGAGAGACAGGCCTTTCCATACCTGAAGATATTTCAGTAGTGGGAAGGAATAACTCCGATTTCTCTACAGCCCTTTCTCCAACCCTCACGACAGTTGAACTACAAATGGAGAAAATAGGTTCTGAAGCAGCAAAACTTTTACATCGACTCATAAAAGGAGATAATCATGAACGGATATATCTTGAATCGAAATTGATAATACGAAACTCTGTTTACCCTTTAAAAGCTTAATAAAAGAAAAGGAGCAGTAGCGGTCTGTTTGCAGGCCGACCGCCACTGCCGGGGAATTCCCCTTATATTAACCAGTTCTATTAATATAAAGGCTGTTCTTCCTATGGTCAATGAAGAGCATTTAGGTTCCCCTTCTTTTATTTATAAAAACATCAGAATAAGGAGGATGCCTATGAGCATTGCAACTGAAAGTAAAGAAAGACCAAAAGGAATCTCTCATTATTTCCGTTTCACTGAAAACAATACAAATCTTAAAACGGAGATTATTGCCGGTTTAACAACATTTGCAACAATGGTTTACATTGTTGCTGTTGTTCCTGGAATGCTTGCAGGGGGAGGAGTTCCTAAAAACGCAGCGTTAAGTGTTACTATCTTGATGACAGCTATTACAACCATAGTAATGGGGCTCTATACGAATCGTCCGTTTGTTCTTGGACCAGGACTCGGTAGCGTAGCCATTTTTAGCTTTACACTCCTTAAAGATGGAATTCCTCTCTCCATTGCAGCGGGGATAGTTTTTTTAAGCGGTGCAGTATTTATCCTCATCAGTTTTCTTGGAATTCGTGATTTTGTTGTAAAAATCATCCCCTCAAGCGTTAAAATAGCAATTGGCGCAGGTATTGGCTTGTTTATTGCCAATCTGGGGTTCAGACAGGCAGGTATAGTTGTTGCCAATGCAAACAAAAATGTGCTCAACTTTGGCGACCTAACATCTTCTACGGTCTGGTTGGCAGTTATAGGTTTCTTTCTCATTATCCTTTTTGAAAGCAAAAAAGTTAAAGGGGGCATGATTTTTGCAATCATCTTAACGACATTGCTTGGCATACCCATGGGAATAACCAAGCTACCCCATTCATTTGTAGCGATACCGGGAAGTATCCGTCCTATGGCTTTTAAACTGGATATTCTCAAAGCCATCAACATTCGTTATCTCCCTTTTTTCTTTGCATTTTTCATTCCTGATTTCTTTTCAACCTTAGGAACGCTTCTTGGAGTGAGTGCAGAAGCTGGCTATTTAGATAAAAACGGGAATTTGCCAGGAATTGAGAAGTGCTTTTATGTAGATAGCTGCGCAACAAGTTTCGGAGCACTTTTCAGTTGTCCTGTTATGACAACATATATGGAAAGCTCTGCAGGAGTTGGCGCAGGAGGCCGTACTGGATTAACAGCGATTGTGGCAGCAGGAGCGTTCCTTGCCACATTCTTTTTCTCTCCCTTATTTCTCATGATACCTTCAGCCGCTACAGCGCCAGCACTTATGTATATCGGAACCTCTATGCTTAAATCTACAGCCAAGATTGACTATTCTGATTTTAATGAATTTTTTCCAGCTCTTCTTTGCATAGTCTTGACTCTTTTTAGTTTCAATTCCGGTAACGGTATTGCAGCAGCAATCATTGTATATGCCTTCCTGAAACTTATCAGTGGGAAGTTCAAAGAGGTCCATTGGAGTCTCTATCTTATTGCTTTACTCATGATTTATTACTTTTATATTGTCGCGACGACATAGGAAAGGTATGCAGACATGAATGTAGATCTATTGCTCACAGAAGCAAAAGTCTTCAATGTGTATCTGAAAGAGTGGATGGTGGCTGATGTCGCCATCCATCAAGGAAGGATTCTCTTTGTAGGAAAGAGTTCCGGCCTGGAACTTTCTGCCCACAAAATTCTTTCCTGCCAGAAATATCTTCTTGTTCCTGGTTTTATCGATATCCATATGCATATAGAAAGCAGTTTTCTTTCACCTCGCCGTTTTGCAGAGGCAGTTCTTCCTCATGGAACCACCACGGTCGTAAGTGAACCCCATGAGATGGCAAACGTATTTGGCATTGAAGGAGTCCGTGAAATGATTAAAGCCGGAGAAGGAGCTGCCATTGATATTTATTATGGGGTTCCTAGCAGTGTCCCTTCAACGAATTCGGATGTAGAAGGAACCGGCGGTGTCATTGATTTACATGAACTAAAAACGCTAATGGAAGAAGAACCCAAGATTGTCTGCTTAGGTGAGGTAATGAACTACATAGATCTTGTGCAGATGAAAGAAGGGAGAGCCAGAAACTTTACTAACTTTATGCGCAAAAATTATCCATTTCGCGCCATTGAAGGACATGTTCCTCAAATTGAAGGATTTGATCTTGCAAAGGTCCTCTTTGCCGGTGTCGATTCTGACCACTGTTTACAAACGCCATCAGGGATAAAAGCTCGAGCAGAAGCAGGCATGTTTATCGAAATTCAAGAAAAATCTATAACCCCTGAAAATATGGCCATTCTCAACAATCAAAATATGGATGGACGTTTTGCTTTGGTTACAGACGATGTGTCGCCAGATACGTTACTCAAAAAGGGTCATATCGATCACTTAATTCGAAAAGCTGTAAAAGCAGGATTACGTTTCGAATCTGCCATTCTTGCTGCGACCCGATCACCGGCAGAACGAATAGGATTTAGAGATCGAGGGGCTATCGCACCTGGCAGGATTGCTGATTTTGTCATGTTAAACCAGCAATCTTCAACGGACATTTCTATTAATCAGGTTATAAAGGGTGGGAATCTTGAAATATCCGAAAAAGAAACCTCTTTGCAAGAGAAAAAATTCTTTTCATTGCCCTTTTATACCTCCATAAACAAACTTTCTTGTAAAGAAAATTTGTTTTCAATAAAAGCTCCTTCTGAAAAGAAAATTCAATATTGCAGAATTATAGTGAAGAATAAAATAAACACATTTACGAAAGAAGATCACCAACCCATCCCGGTTCAGAAAGGGAGGTTAGCTTGGCAGAAGAGAGACCTTAATTTAGTTACGGTTTGCAATCGCTACGGTTCACAAGTTTGTGCACAAGGGCTTATCGGTGGAACAATTATTCGAGAAGGCGCTTTTTGTAGTAGCTATGCTCACGATCATCACAACATTCTTCTTGTTGGAGATAATCCAAACGATATGGAGTTTCTTTTTTCGTGGTTACAAAAAGGTAGTGGGGGAATAGCCTTTGCTTCGAAGGGAGCAATTGTAGCAGAACTATCACTCCCTGTCGCAGGGCTTCTCAGTGAAGCTCCTCCTCATGAGGTAGCAAAAAGGAGCGAAGCAATAAGAGAAGCTTTGCTCAGGCATGGATTTGAACACCCGAATCCCATCATGAGCCTTTGCACGGTTACGCTTCCTGTCAGCCCTTCACTAAAAATTACAGATAAAGGCTTAGTGGATACGTCGAAAGGGGAAATTGTGTCTTTGTTTGTTAATTAATGGACTGTAACACTCTCCACTAAAGCTGATAAATCTGTTTGACACCACTTTCCCGGTGACGTAATGTATTATATTCCTTTTTTTCGTGGAAAGGCTAAAAGAAAAGAAGACCTTGGCCGAATAATCGGCATACTTGATCTTGCAATAACGGAGGAACAATAGAGATGAAACAAAAGGAAAAGCACTATCTTGTCATTACAGCCATAGGGGCGGACAGAGTGGGTTTTGCCGACGAGCTTACAAAGGAAATCCTTTCGCATAACGGAAATATCGAAGAGAGTAAGATGGCGGTGCTCGGCGGTGAATTCGCATCGCTGGTTTTAGTATCTTCCGAAGATCCCAAGGCCATCGCAGGATTGGTTGATGCACTCCCATCTTTCGGAAAAGAACGGGAAATCAGCATCTTTTTGAAGAAGACAACGCCCCCTCACAGCAGAGAAGAACGGATTGCTTTCCGTTTAGAGACGGTTTCTCTCGACACCCCGGGTATCGTCCATGCCGTTACATCGATCCTTAAAAAGTACGATATAAGCATAGAGGATCTGGAAACCGATACTGCCAGCGCCCCCATGACCGGTGCAAGGATATTTCACATGAGGGCTATCGTGACCATCCCGAAGCGGGTTTCACCAAGAAAAATCAAGGAAGAGTTCGAAGAGCTGGAATCGATCCAAAGCCTCGAAATCACCCTTCATCCCCTTTCCGTTTCGACCGAATAGAAAGGGGAGCCGGCTGCCTCTCAGAGTTCTATCTTTTTTCCCAGAAATCTGACGATCAGGATGAGTATGGCGGCTCCGAAGGGCAAGAGAAACCACACAGGAACGCCAAAACCCACAGGGAGAAAACCGAAGAGTGCGGAAATCGAGGCGGCTGTTGCCGCATAAGGGATTTGTGTCCGTACGTGGCTGATATGATCGGCACCGCTTGCCATGGATGAAAGGATGGTTGTATCGCTGATCGGACTGCAGTGGTCACCAAAAACGGCACCGGTAAGTACTGCACCGATGCTTGCGATTATGGTAGGCGTTAAGGTTCCGTCGGCACCGGAAACACCGGCTGCTACGGGAATAACAAGGGGCATGAGGATGGAATTGGTTCCCCAGCTGGTTCCCGTTGCAAAGGCGACCACCATGGCAACGATGAAGGTAAGAAGCGGTACAACCTTCCCGGAGAGAATTCCTCCGGTCACCGCGACAAGCCACTGGGCCAGCTGCATTTCACCGATAACACTCTTCAGAGCAAAGGCAAAAGCAAGAATAACGACGGCAATCAGCATCGAACGCAAGCCCCCCATCCATGAATCCACCGCAGAGCTGAGGGAAAACTTTCTTTTTACGATACCGATGAGGATGGCGGTAATGGATCCGATAAACGCCGCCCAGGTGAGCACCACCGATGCATCGGCATTACCGAAAGAATCGATGATCCCCTTCCCCGCTTCGTGCCCGTTATAGTATAAGCCGAATACCGTGACAAGAATAAAGACAATAATGGGGATGGCGGCATCCCATACCGAGCCGACGCAGCCCGCATCGGGAAGAATATCCTTATCCTCAACAATCATCGGTGTAGTTCCTTCTTCGTAAACGGCTCCGGTTTTTCGGGCCCGAAGTTCCGCCTGATACATGGGGCCGAAATCCTTCTGAGAAATGATCAGCGTAAGGGCCAGAACTATCGAGAAAATGCTATAAAAACGAAAGGGAACGGATTGAAAAAAGACCATCAAGCTGTTGGCTTCCACATTGATACTCTTTAGCCCCGCAGCAATCAAACCCAATTCCATGGCAATCCAGGTTGAGACAGGGGCCATAGAGCTTACCGGAGCAGCAGTCGAATCGACAATATATGAAAGTTTTTCCCTGCTGATGCGATAACGATCGGTGATAGGGCGCATGGTATTTCCGACAATCATTGAGTTTGCGTAATCATCAAAAAACATGATAATCCCCATCAAGGCCGTCGATAGCTGCGTAGTCCTTCCCGACCGTGCCTTGAGAACCACCGCATCGGCAATCGCCTTGGTTCCGCCTAATTTATTAATGACGCCGACCATGCCACCGATTACCAGACAAAAGACGATAATACCGATGTTCCAACTGTCGGCGAGTGAATTATGTACCAGATAGGTGCTGAAGGTGTCCAGCAAACCAAGAAGAGGATTCCACCCTGCAATGATCGTAGCCCCGGCCCAGATTCCAAGCACGAGCGAAACAATCACCTGGCGGGTTACTACCGCAAGAATAATTGCCAAAGCAGGTGGAATAAGGGCAAGGGCACCATACGTAAAGCCGTCCATGTAGACTCCTGTTGTCTAAAAAATAATAAAGTTATCTTTATAACATATTGTATCTATAGACACAACAAAAGTCTTTAACGGGTTCTGGTGACTAATTGGGAGACTAATCGGAAGTGGCCACCTTCACGATGATCTTTCGCATATGGCCGGTTGCACCAAGGGGTGCATGCATATCTGAAGGGAAAAAAAGAAAAAAGGCACCGGCCGGGGCGGGAAACCAATGGCGAACGGGAAGCTTTGAATAGAATTCTATATCTTTATCCGGATCGTAGCCGTCTCCTATCGTTCCCGGCGAAAGGGGATTCCAGCCCATGAGATCTTCTCCATAGACCGTATATTGGATGTCGATATACCTTCGATGCGTCTCCAACACGGCGGCATCACAGCCCTTTCCTTCACCGTCGAGGGTAAAGGCGTATAGCCTATCTCCGTCGATATCAATCCGGCCCGAAGGCAGCTCGTCAAAGCTGCTTACTTTCGACAAAAAAGAAAAAGCCTCTTCAAAGCGTTTGTGACATCCATAATAAACGTGTGCATTATGCAGCGTATCAATGATCATAGGATTTCATGCTCCCTTGAAAAAATTGGTTAGGCAATAATAGCGTGCCAGTCATATGGATGCAATCGTCTCATATACATGCACATACTCATTTGCCATTCGTTCCTTGGTAAACCGCTTTTCGACAAGACGACGACATTGATATCGATCAATACGATCCAATTTTCCGACACATTCCACCGCCTGCTCAACCGAAGAGACAAGATAGCCGGTCCTTTCGCTTTCAATCAGCTCGGGCATACTGCCTCTTGCAAAGGCTATGACCGGGGTTCCACATGCCATGGCCTCGACAACGGAAAGGCCGAAGGGCTCATTGAATTCTATGGGATGAAGCAAAGCCGCTGCCGATCCTAAAAGCGCATCGCGTTTTTCCGGGCCGACACTACCGAGATAGCAAACCTCTCCCGATGTGATCGAAGGTTCAACATAGCGGTGGAAGTATTCTTTGTCCTGAATAATACCAGCCATAAGCAATTTCTTTCCACTGAGCCTTGCGATCTCAATGGCCTCCCTCGCCCCCTTATCGGGGTGAAACCGCCCAAAGAAAAGAAGGCGATCCCGCTCAGGCTCTCTTCGAAAGGTAAAATGCTCTAAATCTATACCGTGGTAGATCGTCGCCACATAAGAAAGATCCGGATTTCTGTCGGCATTGCTGATGGAGACATAATAGTTACTGTGGTTGTACTTTCTGAAGACCGGCAGGATCGAAGGAGAGGAAAAGCCGTGAATCGTCGTAACGACGGGTGTGGAGACTAAGGCGCTGTAGGATAAAGGCAGAAAATCAAATTGATTGTGGATGATATCGAAGTCCTCGGCATGCTCGAAGCATTCGGAAATATGAAGGCATTCCCACACCTTCGCGTTCATGTCGGGATCCTCTTCATAACCGCGGTCGCAAACGGCGCGCAACGTTGCAGCGGTTACGGAGTCACGGGTAGCGAACAGCGTGACATCTATGCCGAGACGGACCAGCTCTTCGGTTAAAAGAGAAGTAACCCGCTCCCATGGGCCATAGTGCCGTGGTGGAGTCCTCCAGGCTATGGGTGCAAGCATTGCAATCTTCATGATCTACACCATGGCATCAAGAATTTCTTTGACATCGGCGAAGGCAAAGCCGGTAGCATAATCCGACATGGCATAGGGAATGAGGAGTCTCTCCTTATAGCGCAAGGCGCCACAGGTGTAGACGACGTTGGGGACATAGCCCTCGCGCTCATTCTCGTTCGGTTCGATCAGAGGTTCTTTTAGCCGGCCGATAACGTTCGTCGGCCTTTTCTTATCCAGAAGGAAAGCTCCGATACAGTACTTCCGCATCGGCCCCACTCCGTGGCTGAGCACAAGCCACCCCTCATCCAATTCTATCGGGGAACCGCAGTTTCCGACCTGTACAAATTCCCAGGGGAAGGTGGGGTGTATAATAAGTTGGGGATCATACCAAAAATTGATATTGTCGGAGTACATTACATACAAATTTTCGTTGTCCTGACGGGAGATCATGGCATACTGCCCGTTTATTTTTCGCGGGAAAAGTGCCATTCCTTTGTTCTTTGCAGCAGGGCCGTTCAAAGTGATAAATTTGAATGAGATAAAATCTTCGGTCTCTATCAGCTGGGGTAAGATCATTCTGCCGTCGAAAGCGGTGTAGGTACCATAGTAGCGACGCCCCCCATCATCATCGTAAAAGAGAACAAATCGGGCGTCTTCAATCCCGTTACTCTGGCTTGGTGTCAAAGGGAAGATAGCCTTTTCCGAAGTCCGCTGTTCCGGTCTGAAGCTGACGGCATAATTGGAGTAAGCCAGGGTCAGCATTCCGTCTGAAGTCACATCTGCCTCCTGGGATGCAGGAGCCCTCCGCTTGGCACGCTCCACCGCATCGGAGAGTTCCGCGAGGGAGAATTGATCTTCCAGCTTGGATAAAACACCTGCGCTGAAGCTGTTCTCACAGTTTAGTTCGGCAAGCTTTCGAGTAAACAATGTCTTATCATAACTTTGCCAAGGAATCCGTTTCGGCTGTGTCACGTATGGGGCGGGACGCCTCAGCCGTAAGGTAAAATCATCGGTTATCATCCCCTCGCGGAATACAATAGAAGAGATATGCCCCTCGCCGATGGCACGAAGGCTTATGATGAATCTGATCGCACCCGCCGGAAGTTCGGACTGATCGGGATGAAGAACGATAGACGGATTGAATAAGGCGGCCGATTCAAGAGAATATTCCTGAGTAAAATAGGCCCCGATCAAAAGCCTTTGTTCCTCGCTCAAAGGGGCATCGGTGATGGTCCACTGTTTTACCATGGTAAAATGTTCAATCAGCTCTTCAAGAATATTGTGATGACGGTCGGCAAAATCCGCCAAAACCTTTTCAAGTCGGACATGGACCTCGTCTTTGCCGAGAGACATCACCCTGCTTATGGTCCTATAACGCTGGTTTTCATCCCCGGGAATAAAGGGACGAATCAATACTCGGTCATGGGAAGGCCTGAGCACAAATTTTAATCGTTGCACTTCCACCTTGTTCACGAAACCCTACTCCTCAATAAAATTTGTATAGTGAAGCTTTTTCTGGTCCGCCAGAAATCCCTGCATATATAAAAGAGAAAGGAGCCAGGCAAGTGTCGATTCGGCTCCCTCGTTCATATTCGGCCCATCCGGGGTAAGTCCGTCCCGGCATCCGCCGGTCGTATAATCATACAGAGGCTCCTTAAGATCGTTCTGACCGAGGAACCAGTTAAAGGCCATATCGGCGGCGGCTCTGTATCGCTCTTGCCCACTCATGTTGAAGGCAAGGAGGGTCGCCTCCAGCATTATCTGGGCCTCTATAGGCTGCTGATCAAACCTGGCTTTTTCGCCTTCGGGACGATACCAACCGTTGCTTCCAACCGGAGAAAAGTGATCGTCCTCTTTCTGAATATCGATGAGCCAATCAAGGCATCGATATCCGGTCTCAAGCATATCCTTTCTATTCATCCACTGTCCGGACAGGAGAAGCGCCTGAGGGATTTTTCCGCTTGCATAGGTAAGGATATCCCCCTTAAGCCAGGGCCATCCGGAATCGTCATCATGGTCAAAGTGATCAAAGAGCGTGACGGCAAGCTTATCCCGTATTCTCCTTACCTCACTATCACCGGAGAATCTGGCTAAGTAGGCATGGATACCGACAAGTGCGAAGGCTATGGCTCTGGGATGTTCAAGGGCCTCAAGCATACTTATTCCCTTATGAAACAATGTTGTGCTTAATGCAAGGCAGCCCGCTTCCCGAGAGAGGGCCGAACAAACACCAAGGCCCCATAGGGTCCGTCCCTGACTATCTTCCGCCCCTTTCTCTTCCAACCATTGCCTGTCGTAATCCATAAAATTACGAAACCAGCCGTTTTTTTCGTTATAGGCATAGTTTATAAAGGAAAGGTATTTTTTCTGCAGCCGAACCAGTTCGGGATCTTCCGGCACAAGATCCTGGGCCATCACCGTGACGATAAGGGCCCTGGCATTGTCGTCGATACAATAGCCGAATTGCCGCGAAGGAACGGTAAACTCCGCATGCTGAATCAATCCGGTATCGTCGGTCATGGTCTTAAGATGGCTAAAATCAATCTCAGGCAGACTTGACTCGTCCTGTTCCAAATTCTTCGTCTTCAAGTAGAAACGTGATTTGCAGGCCCGCTCGGCCTTTACTTCGTTACAGACATTGATATAGTCGACAGCAACCTGGCTCCAGACTGCCTTTCTCGAAAAGGTATACGCCTTTTTTCTCATTGTATTGCGCTTGATATCGTCGTCGAGCAAAGAGATCACCTCATTCGCCAGCCCCTTCGAGTCCTTAAAATCAACAAGAACTCCCCGGCCTTCGGCAAGCATCTCTTTTGCATACCAGTAAGGAGTTGAAACAGTGGCTTTCCCGACCCCCATGGCATATGCCAAGGTTCCCGAGACAATTTGGGATTCGGAAAGATAGGGGGTGACATAAATGTCACTGGCAGCCAGGAATTCACATAACTCTTTAATTTCCACAAAACGATTGAAAAAGATAACATGATCATCAACCCCGCGAAGCCGGGCAAGGCGCTGAAGATTGTGGCGATACTCTTCGCCCGAAGCCTTTCTGACATGCGGGTGAGTAGCACCTACTACAATGTAGACGGCATCGGGATGTTTCTCGACTACCGCAGGAAGGGCCTTGATCATCGTCTCAATCCCCTTGTTCGGAGAAAGCAAGCCGAAGGTCAGGATAACCTGCTTTCCTTCCACACCGAACTGATCTTTGTAAAAATTCGGATCGATGAAGGGCATATCAGGTATCCCATGGTGAATAAAGACAAGCTTCTCCCTGGGAATATGGTAGATATCAGTAAGAAATTCAATGCCTTTTTTCGACATCACCATCAATCGAGAAGATAAGGCCGCAATCTCGGTAAGAACATCTTTCTGTTTTTTCGAAGGTTTTTCGAGTACAGTATGGAGCGTCGTAACAATAGGCATTCGAAGGTCCCGTAACAGCGAAATAATATAGCTTCCGGCCTCTCCTCCATAGATCCCGTATTCATGCTGTAGGCAGACCACGTCAATTTGGTTGATATTAAGAAAATCGGCCGCAAGCTTATACTCGCCCGCTATGTTCTGATTTATCTCAAAATGGACCTTTTCAGGATAACGGTACCCCTCCGGGATATCGTTAATCGCAACGCTCCAGCAATCAAGCTCCCCATCAGCCCCGGAGAGCGCGTTTACAAGGTCGGTGCTAAAAGTAGCAATTCCACACTTTCGCGGTAGATAATTACCGATAACTGCAATCGATTTCGTTCTTTCCATTTTGTAATATACCTCCTCCAGAGAAATCCTTTTGCCGAATTCTCATCTCTCTTCTCGAGGTAGAAAATATTTTGCCTCAATATTCACAATATAAGCAAAAGTTGTTACAAAAAAAAGAGAAGGAGGATATTATTTGTAAGTTTATGTGATTATGTATAATTAAAAGTAAAACTAATTGTATCAAAGCTCATTCTTAGTTAAAAATATCTCCTACCAATCGTTTATCACCAAAAAGGGCAGCACAGCCGCCAGTGTGCCAGAAACAAACCTTACTTCCTTTTTTTATTATCCCTTTTTCAATGTAATCAATCATCCCTGCAACCGCTTTTGCCGTATAGACAGGATCAATAAAAAGGCCTTCATGCTGTGCCAAAAGCTTTATGGCTTGTGTTGAGATTTCAGAAGGTCTTTCATATGCCTCGCCACAATAGCGTTTGTCAATTGAAATATCTGTAGGCTTACAGGACTGCTCTATACCTAACAAGAATGCAGTCTGGTTTGCAAGATTGATAATCCTATTACTGAAATCATCGTCGGTTTCCCCAACTGTAAAGCCAACCAGTTTTGTTTCAAGGCCTAATGCCTTTTTTCCGACTGCAAGGCCCGCCATGGTTCCACCTGACCCAACCGCACAAAAAAGGGAATCAAACGCCTTCCTTCCCATCTGTTGCTCATTTAATTCCATAATCCCACGAACAAAGCCGACAGATCCTATGGGAGTCGCACCACCACCAGGAATATCATAGTAAGTAATCGCTTTACTTTTCAGACCCTCTTTGTATTCGTCGGCCTCTTTATTTCTTCCTTGCTTTGCCTCAGTAATATTTGTATAATCTGAGAGCCTAACAATATGACATTCCGCCCCCAAAAGTCTATCCAATAGATAGTTACCGTTGATATTGCTTGAAGAGGATTCGTCGAAATGATCAAGCAAGAATAAAACAGGCTTAAGGCCATAGCGACGACACACTGCTGCTGTTTGCATTGCATGATTCGATTGTAGTGCGCCATATGTTATAACTACTTCAGATTTTTTTGACAGTGCATCTGCTAAAAGGAATTCCAACTTTCGTATCTTATTACCACAGAAAGCATTATATCCTGCAAGATCATCTCGTTTAAAATAAATTTCAACGCCTAACATCTTACTTAGATTTTCCAACTTTTGAAGCGGAGTTGGATAAAATCCAATATCGAGTCGACTCAAGCTATTAAAAAGCCCATCAAAAGTATTCATATCACTCACTACGCCCTCCGAGTGAAGCTACTGCATCGTGCAAAGAGCAAAGCCCTTTTTCGAGGATTGATCTTGGGCATGCAATATTGATACGCATAAACCCACTCCCAGAAGAACCAAACCAATGGCCTGCATCAACAGCGATCTTTGCTTTCTTAAAGAATAAATCGTCAAGCTCATCATTGGATAGCGCCAATGCCCGACAGTCAATCCACATTAGATATGTTCCTTCTGGTTCAGTCACCTTTAAGATTGGAATTCGTCGACTTATGTAATCTGACAAGAAAGCAATGTTGGTTTGTAAATATTCCAATAGCTGCTTACGATATTCCTCTCCATGAGTGTATGCCGCTTCAGTGGCGACTAAGCCAAAACAATTAGGTCCAGCAACATGGTGAATATCTAACATCTCATTATAGCGATCTAATAGATTTTTATTTTTACTTATTATCACTGCCGTTTTTAAACCCGCAAGATTAAATGTTTTACTAGGTGATACAAGAGTGACCGTATTATTAGCTATTTCATCAGAAAGTGAAGCAAGGGGAATATGCCTCCTGCTGCCGAATACAAAATCACAGTGAATCTCATCCGAAAAAATTATAACACCATATTTTTTACAAAGATTCCCAATCGACAAAAGTTCTTCTTTTCTCCAAACTCGAGATACAGGGTTATGTGGAGAACATAAGATCATCGCCTTCACACTTGGCTCTTTGAGTTTTCTCTCGAGATCGGCAAAATCAATTTCATATTTTCCATCATGCTTTTGGCAAAGAGGATTTTCTTCGACTACACGATTATTTTGACGTATTATCCTTGAAAAAGGATAATAGACAGGAGGCTGAATAACGATTTTATCTCCAATATTCGTAAAGGCCCGAATCATAATTGTTAAACCTGTCACGACTCCCGGAGAGAAAGAAATCCATTCTTTTAAAAGGAGCCATTTATGTTGTGTGGCAAACCACGAGATAACAGCATCAGAAAATGCATCATCACGAAAGACATATCCAAAAATTCCATGTTCAACTCGGGCCTTTAAGGCATCGATAACAGGGCGAGGGGAAGAGAAATCCATGTCGGCAACCCAGAAGGGAAGAAGGTCATTACTCCCGAATTTGCCTTGGAGAGAATTCCATTTTAGACTATCAGTCCCTATGCGGTTTATGATTGCATCAAAATTATATTTCTCGGTCATAGTTTTTATAACTCCTCTCGATACCTCAACCTTTAACCGCACCAGCTCCCCAGCCTTTAATTAACGCTTTTTGTGTATAGAGGAAAATGATCAATGAAGGTACACTAACCAAAACACTACCCGTCAAGATAAACTCCCACAATGTATCAAACTGCCCAATAAAGCCATTTAAACCTACAGGATACGTCATTTTAGCGTCGGTGCTTATCATAACTAAGGCAATGATGTACTCACTCCAAGACAGAGTAAAAGCATATACACTGATAGCGACTATACCGGGAACAATAATAGGCAGTACTATAGTGAATAGAGTCCTAAGGCGCCCGGCACCATCGATTGCAGCAGCCTCTTCAACTTCTGCCGGAACCGTCATAACAAAAGAACGCAACATCCATAAACAGTAAGGAAGACACAACGCAATATAGGCTAACATCAATCCATATAGAGTGTTTACCAATCCAAGTTTCTGGAACCAGAGATACAAGGGAATGATCAATAGAACATTTGGAAGAAAATACGCATATAAAGAGAAGGTCGCTAAAAAATTCCTTCCGCGGTAGGTAAACCTTGCCAAACTATAGGCACCCATAATTGATATAAGGGTTGTCAATGCTACAACAAACACCGTTACGATAAAACTGTTTAGAACAAACATGCTAAACTGCGTATCAGTGAAAAGGTGAATATAATTCTCAAACGTCCAATGTTTTGGAAGAACTGTCGGAGGTATATTAAAGAATTCCGACTTTGGCCTCACTGAGCATAAGAAAACCCAAATAATAGGCCCCATAGCAAATAAAACAAAAACAATAATACAAAGATAAAATAAAATTCGCAGTATTCGTTTCTTGGCTTTCATCATACTTCCACCGTCTCATTCATCTTACTAAGTTTCATGTAGAGGAACACAACAATAGAAACAATTGTTGCAATAATTAAGGTAATTGCAGATCCTCTTCCCAGCTGCATTCCGGTAAAGGCATATTTATAGGCGTAGAGAGGCATAGTTGTAGTTGCAACACCAGGGCCACCACCGGTTAGCATATAAATTTGATCAAATTTCTTGAACATGAAAATTATTCGAAGCATGGCAACAACACCAACTACATTTTTTATTGACGGCATAGTAATATACCAAAATGATGTCCAGAAATTTGCACCATCCATTTTTGCCGATTCATAGAGTTCTTTTGGAATTGTCTGCAACCCTGCAAGTACATTAATTACAACAAATGGATAATATGACCATATACCAATGATAATATTTATTAAAAAAGCCTTAGCAGGTGTTCCCAACCAACTAATAGTATGATCAATTAAGCCAGCACTTATAAGCATAGAATTGATAATTCCATAACTCTCATTTAATAACCATCGCCACATCAAAGTAATAGAAATCATTGGCATAAAGAAAGGCAATAGAATAAAAGCCCTCGCTAATCCTCTTCCTCGAAAATCTTCATTCAAAAAAAGCGCAACTATTATACCAATAACCATCTGTCCAACTACAGTAGTAAATACCCAGATCATACTTAGTTTCGTTGCATTCCAGAAGTCGGGATCTCGAAATGTTTCAAGATAATTGGCAAATCCCACAAAGTGGCCTTTGATTTCATAAATTAACTGTGAATGGAAGCTTAATTTTATTGCAAAACAAAAAGGATAAATGATAAGAGCGGCAAGCGCTATCAATGCTGGTAGCAATAGTAGGATACCCATTCCGTTTTCTTTTTTCGTGTAATGCAAAGGATTCTCCTTTATTTTCTGTAAAAAGCAGGGTAACCGTCAAAAGACGATTACTCCCGCATTTTCTCAGTATGCTCAATCAATAGAAAACATGCTCCGCCATTCTTTTGCTATTGTCGTTAGTGCTTCTTCAGGAGTTTTCTGGCCGCTTATTGCCTTGTGCAGTTCATTTGCAAATACAGGGGCAGAAATTGCACGTCCGAAATAGGGGTTAACAACACCATTATTTCTAAACTGAAAGTCTGTTCCATATTTATAGGCGAGATCCATCGATTTCTTTACAATATTACTCCAGCGTGCGATGGCAGGATAGTCAAAGTAGTCGTCATTGTTAAGCCAGCCCTGCCGTACAGGTAAGCTATGTCCGGGAACCGCAGCTGTAAGGAATTTATAGTACTGCTTATCACTCATATAGAATTCAACAAACTTTTTAGCAGCTTCTACATTCTTTGAATTGCTAAATACAACAAAATCATTAATGGTTGCCTTTACCAATGGTTCTGTAGCCTTCGGGCCAACAGGGCCTGCCGCAACATCAACCTTATCGTGCAATTCCGGGTTATACCGGTCGATAATAGACATCATTCGTCCAGGGAAACGTACCATTGCGACAACTCCTTTGGCAAACATAAGGCCAAGATCGCTGGTAGTAACAGTAATTGCTCCCGGTGGACAATATTGTGTCATATCACAAAGGTACTGGAGAGCCTCAATTGCAATTGGAGAATCAATTGTTACATTATTGTTTTCGTCAAATGCATCACCTCCAAATGCCCACAAAATCTGCAAATAATCGCCACTGACATCCGATGGTGATAAAGAAATACCTAAACCCCAACGGTCTATCTGGCCATCACCATTGAGGTCTACAGTCAAAGCCTTTGCAGCGTCCTTCCATTCATCCATGGTCTGTGGAACAGCAATGCCGGCTTCAGTAAATAAATCCTTTCGATAATACAGAATTTTAGACTCGGTTGCAGCAGGAATATCATATATCTTACCATCTTGCGTCGGAGTCACGAATCTCTGCGGTATATCCCCCAATTCCTTATAAACATCGTCAAGTTCCGCAAGATATCCTTCATCAACTAGCCCTGCAATATATCGGGGAGAGAGAAAAGCCACATCAGGAGCCGTCCCGGCTCTTAACATTGCAGAAAGTTTTGGCAAGACCTGTTCCAAATCTGCATGGCTCAGAATAACTTTTATTCCAGGATTTTCTGCTTCAAAATCACTAATAATCGAGTTGTCCGTTTCAATAGAGGTCGGATCAGTTTCCGGTGTAAGATAAGTAATCTCTACACCCTTATCCTGCTGTCCCTGACTCCACAGTGATGGTACCATCAAAACACAACACATCAACATTACAATACATGTCCGCTTAATCATAAGCTCCCCCTTCAATCTTTATATTTCTACAAACGAAAGCTTTTGTGAGGCAGTCTTGCTGCCTAGGAAAATCCTTTTTTCATATGCCCTCCCCTCCTCTATTTTCCTTTTGTCGCCAGCAGCGCACCGTAATGAATGGCTTCAATCATGCTTTGCGGATTCGCGGTGCCCTTACCGGCCTTTCCAAATGCCGTCCCATGATCCACGGAGCTTCGAACAATTGGCAGACCGAGCGTTATATTTACTCCGCTGACAGCATCCCATTTTCCGGTATTGTTATCATATTTAAATCCAGTCAATTTTAGGGGGATATGGCCTTGATCGTGGTACATCACGACAACAACATCGTACTGACCGGCCAGTGCCTTTGAAAAAACCGTATCCGGGGGCAAAGGACCTGACACATTCAGCCCTTCTGCGCCTGCCTGCTTAATTGCAGGGATGATTTCTTTCATCTCTTCATCGCCGAACATGCCGTTTTCACCGGCATGAGGATTTAGCCCGGCCACAGCAATGTTCGGCTCATCAAAACCAAGCTGCACAAGCGCACCATGCGCCAGTCTGATGACTTCAAGGACCCTATCTTTTTTGACAAGATCACAGGCCTTGCGCAGCGATACGTGGGTCGATACATGTACCACACGAAGTGGATCATGAATGAGCATCATCGCGTAATGCTTTGTCTTGGTCTTCTCTGCAAATATTTCCGTATGCCCGCTATAGTGGAACCCCGCGCGATTAATAGAATCCTTATTTATTGGAGTGGTGATGACACCGGCAACCTTTTTTTCAAGCGAGAGATCGATTGCCTTGTCAATGGATTCAAAGGCCGCCTTCCCGGAGCTCGCCAACACCTTGCCGAAAACAAGGGTATCCATATCTACATTGTTCAGTTCCAGATACTCAATCGTTCCGTATGCTCCAACCGCCTCGAGGGGATCTTCCAACCTCTTAAGCTTCAACGGCGATGCAACCATGTTGATGGCATGCTTCAATACCGCGCCATCGGCAACGACAACGGGAATACACTCCGCATAAACCTTCTTTTCCGACAGGGCCTTGACGATTATCTCCGGACCGATACCAGATGGATCTCCCATCGTCAGGGCAAGTCTTGGCAACTCCTTCATTACGTAAACATCTCCTTTTATTGTATCTGTTCGTAGATCGACCGTATTTGCGCCTTTGTCATGGGCTTTGCATTGTTATCGAGTAAACGCTTTGTTTCGATCGCACCCTCAACCAAATCATCGATATCCTGATGTTTGATACCGAAATGTACCAGATTAGTGGGGATTTTCAGCTCGGAAACAAATCCATAGATCCATTCGATAAGTGACGTCACCGTTTCATCGATGCTCTGTTTTTTCTCAAGCCCAAAATAGGGAACCGCTTCGTAAAGTTTTTCGTTTACCGCATCTTTATTAAAGTCAATGACAGGAGCCAATAGCATGGCGTTCGCCACTCCGTGCGGAATGTGAAAAAGGGCACCCATAGGATAGGAAAGAGCATGTACCGCCGTAGTTCCCGAAAGGGTAATGCACATCCCGGCATAGAATGAGGCAAAAAGCAAATCCGTTCTGGCATCCACATCCTGTCCATTGGCAAATACCTTTTTCAGGCTTCGGCTTATTCGTTTTATTGCTTCCAGGGCAAGGAGGTCGCTAAGCGGTGTCGCCTTACGGGAAGTATAGCATTCCAATGCATGAGCCAATGCATCAAGACCCGTAGATGCAGTTACCTGTGGCGGTAACGACAACGTCAATTCGGGATCGAGAATGACATAGTCGGGAAGAAGTTCGCTACTTATCACCGCCGCCTTCATTTTCTTTTCTGGCAGAGCAAAAATCGCATTCTTTGTAGCTTCAGAACCGGTTCCCGCCGTTGTGGGAATAAGACATGTTGGGGTGGACCGATGGAGAGCCTGGGCCGAATCGATAACAGCATCAAGTGTCTCCCCTGTTTTCAATAAGCATCCTAAGATTTTTGCCGTATCGAGAACCGATCCTCCACCCACACCGATAATAACGCCGCATGCGTGTTTCCGGCATTCCTCAATGATGGAATTCGCATTCTGTACATTGGGTTCCCGTTCCACACTATCAACGACAAACACCGACCATCCTGCGGTGGAAAGATTATGGATAATCGAATCGCTAAGCCCTGCAGCTCTGACTCCTTTATCGGTAAGCAGGATCGCATCCTTTTCCTTTATACCGGAAAGCATCTCATCCAGTTGAGCAATGCTCCCTGCACCGGCCTTCACCAGACCGGGTGTTTCAAGGGTAAATTGTTGTATCATAAGAATCTCCTACATTCACTTTTCCGCCGTATCGAAGAAAATCGATAACTTTCTCAAACGTATCAATTTCTCCAAACCCTCCGGCTTTCGTTATCATATATATGGGTTCACTAAGATCAGGAGATGAGAGCTGGCAAAGCGGGATTCCCGGTAAGATCTCTTTCTTTAGACTTATTGACGAGGCATGAAGCTTTCTCACAATATTAAAGGCCGTATCGCCACCTGTGGCAAATAAGGTCCTGATATTACAATGCAGAAGAACCTGCTTTACTATCTCGCCAATGCAATCAGCAACTTCTTCCCCAATATCCTTTACGGCACTTCGAGCCACCTCATCGTTATCTTCACGATGGTTCTTGTTTCTCTCCCTGACTGTTTTTAATAAGATATGCGTTGAATCATCATCGATCGCCATAATGCCTGCTACGGCACTCGAAATAGCTTCTTCTCTGTTCCTTATTATCGTTTCGACATCGATATCGATCTGGCGAACGTGACGCCCATTCGCCAGAAGATGCTGAACCTGCTCCGACGACACCTGCTTGATACTGCCGACTGCAAAGAGAACCCTCGGTGAGATGAGAAAAGACTTTTTCACGGACTCTGTTTTTTTCTCAGCCAGAACTTTCCCTAAGCCTGAAGAACCGACAAACAATCTTTGTGCCCTCATAATGGAAGCAACATGTACAATTCGTGTTATATGTGCAGGCTCAAGAGCATCAAAAACAATTATCTTATTACCGGCTTTTCTTTCATGTTCCAAAGCGTGAATAAGATTCTCATCAGAAGCCTGAATAGTGCGAAAGGTTATTAAACCAACTTTACGCTTTGTTTGCTGCGATATGATATCGGGAACAAAGGAACTATCAACCGGTGCAAACGGATCTTTTCCAAATTCCGATAGATGAAGCTTTATTCCATGTATGTAGCACATGCCGTCTTTAACAATCCGGCCGTTCTCAGGAGCGGCCGGAACAACAAACGCCTCGGAATATCCACAGGCATCCATCAAAGCATCAATCTCAGATCCCACATTCCCACGCAGTGTCGAATCAATCTTTTTTACAACGTTGTCTTTCGTTCTATCACCAAGAAGCTCAATTGTATGAAAGACCTTATCATATGCCTCTCTTGCCTTTAGATGCCTGGATTCCGTATCAATGATAAGAACAGGGACATTCAGGTAATCCTTTCCAAGTGGAGGATGGGGCTGAATCAACACAACAGGGTCAATATCGCCATCAATGAATTGTATTCCGGTGTCATTTGCACCGGTAAAATCATCCGCAATGATCGTAAACATGAGTAGTGATGCCTCCGGGATACCGCTTTATGGATTGCTGCTATTTGACGGTCAGACCGGTCTTAATCATCAATTCTTTCAGCTTCTTCCGTTCTTCTTCATTCGGACGAACGAATGGAAGCCGTTCATGGTCTCCCATTGGCCTTCCGGCTATTCGGGCCATCTCTTTTCCATACGCCGAAGACTTATACATATCACCGGCGAAGATATAGGCGTACAAATCAAGATACCGCTCCCACAGCTCCTGACATCTGGCAAAATCTCCACTTCTGTCTACCTCATCGATCTCCAGAGCCGCTTTGGGATCGTAATTCGCGGTAAAGTGATTGTGTCCCACGATTCCAAACTGATAATCAAGCGGCATCAAAGAACGGTAGGTATTCCCATTCAGCGTAAAGCGTTTTCCAAAATCACGTGCAACCTGTCTGAGCTTTCTCACATCGGAGGTCGTCTCTTTGAGGGCAACGATATGATCGATGGTCGCCAATCGGCCGATACACTCCAGCGACATATCCTTACCGGTAACCAAGGGATTGTTATAAACCATGATCCCAATCTCGGTGGCATCGGCAATAGCTTTAAAATGACGATAGACAATGTCGTCAGTGGGATTGGGATAATAGAACGGCGCAAGGACCATGATGGCATCGGCACCGGCAGCTTCTGCATACTTTGCAAGCTTGATTACCTGAGAGGTACCCGGCCTTACACAGCCGACAACGATGGGTACTTCCCCCTTGGCTTCTTCAACAACAATATTGATCAGCTTCTCATACTCGGCATCGGACAGAGAAAACCCTTCCCCATTCGAGCCTGCGATAACCTGAATGCCTTTTCCGGTAACCAAGCCTCCCTCTATCATAAATCGAGTATTTTCTCGAAGTGCCTTTTCATCGATTTCGGTATCGGATGAAAATGGAGTAAGTTGGATGTTGATGACTCCCCTCAAAAGCGGCTTCACCTCGCTGCGCGAAAGACCTTTTCTTCCCATTCTAAAACTCTCCTTCTCGTATAGATTTCTTTCATACCGGTATCTGCAGGATACGTGCCAAGAAATCACAATAAGCATAATTTATTATTACATATAGAAATATGAACTGATCTGAATGGTTATTCTTTTTTTAAATAAAACCGGACCGGCTCATTTTGCACCACCACTGATGCAAAACCCATCATCTCCACACACTTTGAAGATGATGGCCACGCTTTTATTGTTGACAGATGTGATATTTCAGTTTCTCATTATTGTATGAGTCTTTTAGTAATTGCTCCCTATCCTGATTTGTTGCAGCAAGCGCAGGAGGTTGCGGCGCAGCACAGTTCGGAGATTATCGTTGTACAAGGTGATCTTGAGAATGGGCTTAAGCGGGCGATGCAGATCACGGAGTCCCACGATATCGATTTAATCATAAGCAGAGGAGGAACGGCTTCCCTCCTAAAAAAACAATTAAACAAGATTGTCATTGAAATACGAGTGACAGGTTATGATCTTTTACGTGCCATATATCCACATTTTATTGCAAATAAACGTATTGCCTTAGTTGGCTACGAGAATATTATCTACGGGGTACGAAGCATAAGCGATATTCTCGATGCCTATCTGGGAATTTTCACCATCACACAATCGATAGATGTCGAAAGTGTCATAGAGAAAGCAATCCGATGGGGCACCGATATTATCATCGGTGATGCTGTCTCCATTGGTCTCGGCCGAAAAAAAGGGATTGAAGTACAGCTCATAAAATCCGGAAAGGAAGCAATCGAAAATGCCGTCCAAGAAGCTTTGCAGCTACGGGAGCAAATGATCGAAAAAATTGCGACCTTGCAACGTATGGACTCCATCATTGAACATTCCGAAAATGGTATCATCTATATTGATTCCAATCGTGAAATCAAGCAGGTCAATAGTGTTGCGACCAAGTGTCTTCAGAAAAGTGCGGAGCAGCTGTTGAACAAGAAGATCGATCAGACCTGCCTGCATGAAACAATCAAACAGTGTCTTTCACAGAGGAATAGCGGTGACAAGGGAACCGTTGTCAAACTTGGAGCAAAGACCGCCTACATAGAAACTGTAGGGCTCCAAGTAGGAGACAAAAATGAGGGAACCATCGCCTTCATCCAAGACATTGGTAAGATTCAGAAACTTGAGGCTCAAATCAGAAGGGAATTATCAAATAAGGGACTGAGAGCTCACTATTCCTTCGATAAGATGATTACAAGTGACCCAGCAAACAAGCTGATCATCGAAAAGGCAAAACAATACAGCCTTACTGATTCAACGATTCTCTTGTTAGGGGAAACAGGGACGGGGAAAGAGTTTTTTGCGCAAAGCATCCATAATTTTTCTCCGAGGAAAAACGGCCCTTTTGTTGCTGTCAATTGTGCGGCTCTGCCTGATACGCTTCTGGAAAGTGAATTGTTCGGCTATACCGAAGGTGCTTTTACCGGGGCCAACAAGGGAGGGAAACAGGGACTCTTTGAGATGGCACACCTTGGAACCATTTTCTTGGATGAGATAAACGAAATGAACATACAACTTCAAGCTCGTTTTCTCCGGGTCTTGCAGGAAAAAGAGATTATGCGAGTCGGAGATAATAAGGTCATCAGCGTAGACGTCCGGGTGATTGCCGCATCAAATAAAAATCTTTACAAAGAGGTCATATCCGGAAAGTTCCGAAGCGATCTTTATTATCGGATAAAAGTTCTCGACATCGGGGTATTGGCATTGCGAGATAAGCCCCAAGACATCTATCCGCTTTTTAAATACTTCATCCATCACTTTTCCGAAAAATATGGATATACGCTCCCTCACTTTCCTAAAGATTTTACAGACCAGTTAACGTTATATCCGTGGCCAGGCAATATACGAGAATTAAAAAATTTCAGTGAAAAATTTGTCATCCTTTCCTCGGTTAACAATTCACCACAGAAGCTTGTTGATGAGTTGTTTGTACATGATGAATCTCTCAAAAACAGCAGTACCGAAACAGGCGCAAAGGATTTAAAGGCCGTCGAACAGGATTATATACAGTCGGTTCTCGAGCGGGTCAATTATAACATGAGTAAAGCAGCAGCCATCCTTGGCATAAACCGAAGTACGCTGAGGCGGAGACTCAATGAGGACAGCGAGAGGGAATAATGGCTACGCGTAAAGATGACAAAGGGGGCCTTTTTAGGCCCCCTTTGTTATACCTGTCTATCGACGTATCGTCGATTTTTTAGGACTGACTATCAAGAGCAGCCTGTGCATTTTCTTTGGTGATGATGTCGACACCACTATCGATGCGCTTTTCAATCGTTTCGCCCTTTGCTGCCTTTATGGCATTCTCTACTCCGAGGTATCCCATCATTTCAGGCTTCTGAGCGACAGTCCCGAAAAGGCCACCTTCAAGGATTGATTTCAGAGCGTCCTTGTTGCCGTCCACACCCATAACCAGAGCCTTTGCGCCTGCCTGCTGAAGTGCACGAAGAGCACCAAGGGCCATCTCATCGTTTGAGCAAAAGACGATGTCAACATTCTTGTTGACCTGCAAGATATTCTGCATAACGGTATAAGCTTTTTCTCGGTCGCTGTATCCGGGCTGACGAGCAACTACTTCGATTCCGGCAGCCTTGAAAGCATCACCGGCACCATCGGCTCGCTCGGTTGTCGTGGGATTACCGGGAGCGCCTTCGATAAGGACTGCAGCACCACTTGTTTTTCCCAAAGCTTTTATAAGAGCCTCACCACCGGACTTTCCTGCAGTGTAGTTTTCGGTACCGATAAAGGTATCATACTCGGCAAGATCACCCATGGGGGTATCAACCAGGATAACGGGGATTCCCATATCCTTGGCAGAGCGAAGAACATTGACAGCCGTCGGAGGCTGAGAGGGAGAGAAAACCAGAGCTGCGGGTTTTGCAGTCAGGGCATCTTGGACCATGTTGATCTGCTGCTCAACAGCATCTTCGGTCGGCGGGCCAAGCTTAATCAGTTCGACATCGTACTTTGCAGCAGCTTCATCAGCTCCCTTAACAACACGTTTCCAATATTCACTGCTCAAGGTTTTCAGAACCACAGCAATTTCCATCTTGCCGCCGTCTTTACTATCAGCCGATTCCTGACCGCCCTGGGCGAAGATATTCAACGAAGTCAGCGCGAATGCCAGAGTCAAGAGACTCACACATACCTTTTTCATTTCATCCCTCCTGTACTATTTGGAAAACTATGATAAGCCGAGCTCTGCGGCTTTTTGCGGATACGAATGCTACCGCGACATCCTCGATTCCTTGAACGCCCGGGCTTCCTCTTGCATACATCACAAGAGATTGCTTTTCCATGCCCTGCGTTTGGGAGCAATCACATCTCCCAGCTTTCGCTATTTCTGTTCCCTTCTGCCTCCTTCATCTGATTATCATGTATGTAATCATCATGCACGCTTTGCAGCTGCCTGCCGCAAAACATCGAGGTAAACAGCCAAGATAATGACAACACCAATGGCAACCGTCTGGTATGCCGAATCGACATTGAGCAAATTCAAACCATTGCGCAGAACAGCAATGATCATAACCCCGATAATCGTATTCAGAATCTTTCCAACACCACCGGCGAAACTGGCACCGCCGATAATAACGGCCGCAATGGCGTCGGTCTCGTAATCGGTACCGGCAAGGGGATAGGCAGCATTCACACGCCCTACAAGAAGGATACCGGCAAGTGCCGACATAAAACCGCTGAGGGTATAGACAATGCACAGTACCTTGTCGACATTGATGCCACTTAAGCGGCTGGCTTCAACATTTCCACCGACCGCGTAGATATGACGCCCTACAGCCGTATATGTCATGAAAATGTACATAACCGCATACACAATAACAACCAAAAGGGCACTTGAGGGAATCGGCCCGACGGATCTGCTTCCCAGATACTGAATGGAAAGAGCAAATCCACTGATCGGCGCGGCCGCCGTAACGGCCAAGGCAAGGCCTCGGGCGATCATCTTGGTACCCATGGTTGAAATAAAGGGATGAGGAAGCTTCAACTTTGTAAGAAGAAGACCATTTACCAAGCCGAATAAACTTCCAACTGCAAGACAAAGTAGCATAGCCACAATGGGGTTAATCCCCAGATTGACGGCAAATATTCCCATCATCATGATGGAAAGGGCAAGGATCGATCCTATCGAAAGATCAATACCGGCTGTCAGAATAGCCAGGAATTCACCAACGGAAATAACGGCACTGACTGTTGCCTGCGACATGACATTTTTCAAGTTGGCAAGAGTCAGAAATCTTGGAGAAAGAACCGAAATGATCACACAAAGGACGATCAGACTCAGAATAATGCCCAGACTTCCCCTTCGCTTCTTCTTTTTCGGCTGATTTCCGTTTGCTCCGCCTTCGGATTGCGTCACTGTCTGCTTCTCCTTGGACGCACCTTCGTTTGTTGTGTTCGTACTCATTATTTCCTCCCTAACGCTACAGTACGGCCGGACACCAAAGAAGTTTGTGCCGCCTCGGCAATCTCCATCGCCGCTACCCCATCATCCACACCAACGGCCGGAGGATTATGTGCAAGAACATCCTCCACAAAATGCTCCATCTCGGAGAGGTATGCCTGCGCAAAGCGCTCAAGAAAACCGGGCACGGTTTTCATGGAAACACCCTTTGCATCCATCATTACCACTGGTTCATCTTGCATTTTACCGATAAAGGCCGCGCCCTCGGTACAGACCACTTCCGTTCGCACATCGTAACCATATCGCGAATTGCGACTACCCTCGACAGACGCCAGGGTCCCGTTCGAAAAGCTAAGATCGATATTCACGTGATCGATATCACCTATGGACCGTAACGCTTCATAACGAACGACAGAACCCCGTGCGTATACCTCGGTAACCTCACCTTCGAGAAACCAGCGGCATAAATCGATATCATGAATGCAAAGATCCATGATTAATCCTCCACTGGTTTTGGCAAACTCTATGGGAGGACAGGAGGGGTCACGACTGATGCCCAACAGTGAAACAGGGGTTCCGATGGCACCCGACTCAATGCGTTCTTTCGCCGCCGCATAACCGGTGTCGAATCTGCGCATGAAACCAAGTTGAACAAAACTTCCATGATCTCTCACAAGACGCTGAAGTTCCCGAGCCTCCTGCAGATTAAGCGAAAGTGGCTTTTCACAGAAAATGGCCTTTCCGGAAGCTACTGCATCACGCAGCATCACGGCATGCATACTTGTAGAGGAAGCGATAATTACCGCATCAATATCCGCACCTTGCAGCACGTCATGATAGTCCGTATAAACCTTCACATCCGGATAGACGGAAGAAAACCGTTTACAGGCATCAACTGATACATCCGAAACGGCAACAAGCTCCGCACCGGATATGGTACCGGCAAGATTTGCCGCATGCCGCCAACCTAATCGCCCTAAACCTATGACCGCACATTTCAATCTGTCCACAATGACCCCATTACTCATACTGGTATTCCGGACGCAGCATACATAATCTTTTCTTGTGAGAAATCATCACGAACCAGTTCTCCGGTAAGAGAACCTTCATGCATAACGATAATTCTGTCGGCCATACCCATGCATTCATCCATCTCAGAACTGATCATGATGACGGCAGCCCCTCCGGCAACCAGCTCGTTAATAAGATTGTAGACTTCGATTTTCGCTCCAACATCAATACCGCGGGTAGGTTCATCAAAGATGAAAATTTTCGCCTGCGTCATCAACCATTTCGCGATGACCACCTTCTGCTGGTTTCCTCCGCTCAATTGGCTGGAAACGGTAAAAACGTCCGGAACCTTAATACGAAGGTCATTAACCATCTTGACCGATTCTTTCCTGATCTTCGGGAGATCAATAAAGAATTTTCTTTTCTTAAACTTCTTAAGGCTGACCAAAGTAGCATTGAATTCAACGGATTGAAGAAGAATCAGCCCCTGCCCCTTCCTATCCTCCGTGAGGAAAGCAATGCCGGCATTAATGGAGTCACGAGGCGACTTGATAGTCACCTTCTGTCCGTTGATGAAGACCTCTCCCGAATCGATCGGATCGGCGCCCATCAGACCACGGGCAACCTCGGTGCGGCCTGCTCCCACCAGCCCGGAAACTCCCAGAATCTCACCGGCATGGACCTTGAAGCTTATATCCTCATAGACACCCTTGTGCGTCAAATTTTTGACTTCAAGAACGACATCACCCTGAGGAAAAATCTTTTTGGGATACTTGTTTGTGATATCGCGTCCGACCATGAGCTTAACAATATCATCGACAGAAACCTCATCGATTCTCTTGTTTGCAACGACCTGGCCGTCTCGCATGACCGTCAAAGCGTCACAAATGGACTTCACCTCTTCAAGTCGGTGAGAGATGAAAATCATTGTGACATTCTTTTCACGTAGCTTTTCAATGATTCGAAACAACTCTCCGGCTTCTTTTTCACTCAGACTGGCAGTTGGCTCATCCATGATGATGAGTTTTGCCGAGGCATTTACCGCCTTACAGATCTCAACCATCTGGCATTGTCCAACACCGAGCATGGTCATAGGCGTTTTGGGATCGATATCGAGATCAAAATCCTTGAGGACCTTCTCCGCTAATTCCTCCTGTCTGCCCAGGTCAAGAAAGCTTCCCTTTTTCAATTCTCTTCCGAGAAAAATATTCTCGGTTACCGTCATGTACGACACTTGATTAAGTTCCTGATAGATACAGGCAATACCAAGATTCATCGCTTCATGAGGAAGAAGAGACGGAAAACTTTCGCCGTCGAAAACAATCTCCCCAGAATCAGGAGAATGAGCACCGGCAAGCACCTTAATAAGCGTTGACTTTCCGGCACCGTTCTCACCGACGAGCCCATGAACCTCCCCCCGTCGGACGTTCATGCTCACTTCATCCAACGCCAAAACACCAGGGTATTTTTTCGTGATGTTCCGCAATTCCAGCAAGTGTTCTTCGGTTTTCAAAAATCCCTCCTTGCCTCCATCGTCTCCTCCCATTGCATAAAATAAGGCATCATAAATTCTTTATATTTTGCAAACGTTAGCATATAATCATGATCCCACCTAAAATAGTATTTGTCAAATGTTTTTTACATATTTCTAAATAGGACTTATTTTTCTACAATACAACAAATTAAAAAAACATTACTTAACAATTACTTAACAAAAAATTATGATAACGTTTCCAAAAAACAAATACAAAAATATCGATATAAACATAAAAAATGGAAAAGACATCAAACCCGTATGTTCGTACGTATCGGCGAAGGAGATAATGAAGCACCCAAAAGGGCCCACTATTGTGTTGCAAATCGAAGGAAGCAAGAAACATGATTTTCCCAGCCGATACAATGGCCCACGGCTCAACGAAGAGAATCAATAATTAAGTGTATGTGAAGGGTACGGAAAGTCAAATAAAGAGAAACAAAAAGCGGGCGAGGGGAATTGAACCCCCAATTGAAGCTTGGGAAGCTTCCGTGATACCACTTCACCACGCCCGCAAAAAGTAGCCATACATTACCAAAGAGCGGGACCTCTGTCAACGGATATCGATAGAGGTCGCTCTTTCAAATCAATCTTTTCCCTGGACCCGCTGACGAAGAACCTCTTCGCCGTTAACATTCACCACGATGGTTGTATCATCGGGAACCTCGTAGGGTATGGAAAGAAGCCCCCCCGAGTGTCGCAACGAAACGATCTCCTCTCTGGTTCCATTGGGGAGTATAGCCTCCACCTGGACCGGCACGGGAACCGGATAATCGGGAAGACTCCGTTCCACCATACCGAATTGATACCCCTCCGCAACATTATCGGGTTCAAGGATGATCAATTGACGAATCGTATCTACGGGGACCTCTGCACCTGCAGCGGGATTCTGGCCGACAACGGTACCCGGGCGTCCTTTTGCATCATTCTGAAGGGTAAAGACAAAAGGTAAGCCTGATCCGGCAATGATATCACGGGCCCGTTCCCAGTCTATTCCTATATAATCACCTACGGTAATGAGTTCTCCCTCGGCCCCTTTACTGACAACCAGTTCAAGGTCCGTCAGGGCGGAAAGCTCGGTCCCGGGTTCTGGCTTCTGTTCAAGAATGGTTCCAGCAGGCTCTTCGCTGAAGACCCTTACAAAGGGCTTCTTGAGCCTCAAAAGGGGACCGTATACCGTTTCAAGGCTTTTGAGATGACTTTCAAGCTCAGAGACGTTCCATCCAACATAGTTGTCGAGTTTCTCAACGGCTTTCCCCTTGCTGACACGCAGCACAACCCGGGTTCCAGCCTTCACAAAGGTTCCGGGCCCGGGATCCTGACCGAGGATCATCCCCTTATCGGAAAGGGCATTTGAATAGCGCAGCTGAATACCGGCATTCAGTGCCTTTTCCTGGAGGGAAAGCATGGCATTCTCCAGAGGCATACCGACCAAATCGGGCACCATGGTCTCCTCTTTTGCATCCAAAGTCAGCATAAAGGTGACGGCGGTAATGATAAGCATCAAAACAACGGCGGCAAGACCAAAAAAAAGGAGAAACCTGAGATATCGCTGCTCCGGATCCGTTTGGTTCTCAGCCTGCTCCTTCTTTCTTTTTCGAAAACCCAAAACGCTCATTCCTTTCCTCCCAACCGTTTTCCTGCTATATCACGATTGCCGTTATAGAAGCTGGCAAAATCAAGGGGCCTCTTTGTTTTAAGCTGCAGCCGAACAACGGCCAGCAATCCATCTCCTGTTTGTACCAGAATTCCCCGTTTCCTGTCTACTCCCGCTATCGTGCCGGGCGCAGATAGGCTTTTTTCGGCCGACAAAGGGAAGCTATCCAAAATCAGCAACTCCTTCCCTTCCAGGGTAGTCCGGGTTCTGGGCCAGGGATTAAATGCTCTCACCATTCTATCGATCTGCACCGCAGAGAGGTTCCAGTCGATTAAAGAATCATCCGCATCGATCTTTTCCGAATAGGAGGCGAAAACCTCATCCTGCTCTTCCTCGGTAAACTCCCCACGTTCCAAAGCATCGATGGTCGAAACCAGCAGCTTTGCCCCCTCTTCCGCCGCCCAGGCGCTGAGAGAAGCGGTGGTTTCACGACCGTCGAGATCGCGGACAAGACGGGAAAGAACGGCACCTCTATCCATTTCCCGAGCAAGGCGCTGAATCGTTATACCACTCTTCTCATCACCAGAGAGGATTGCGGATGGAATCGGAGAGGGGCCGCGGTGGAGAGGCAGGAGGGAAGGATGCACATTGATTCCCCCCTGAGAAAAGAGGGCCAGAAATTTCGGTCCGAATATGCGGCCAAAGGCAAACACTGCAAGCAGATCCGGTTTTAAAGCGGCAACAGCCTCCCGAGCTTCCCCTTTAAGGTGATCAAACTGGAGAAGCGGGATGGGCTTCCCGCTGTCAAGCAGGGCCTGCTTCACAGGCGACGGAGAAGGGGCACGCCCCCTCCCCCTGGGCCGATCAGGATTGGTCAATACTCCGCACAACTGATGGTTTGAGAAAAGCAAAGCCTTAAGAGAGGAAACAGCGATTTCCGGCGTACCGGCGAAAAGAACCCGCATTACCCTCGCCACCGCTTTTCGTAGAGCTTCAGCAGGCGCCGTCTCTTACGCTCTTCGAGGTGGTCGATGAACAATACACCCTTGAGATGATCCATTTCATGCTGGATGACCCGGGCGAGCATGCCCTCGGCGGCAAGTTTAAAGGCCTTTCCATTCTCATCGATTGCCTGGACCTGGATTGATTCCGGGCGCAGCACATCGGCATAGACTCCGGGAATACTGAGGCACCCCTCTTCATAGCGCACCTGTTCCTGGCTTGTGCCGATGATCTCGGGATTGACGAATACCCGCGGAACATCGCCTCTGACGTGGCAGACGAAAAGACGCTTGAGTACCCCAACCTGAGGGGCCGCCAACCCAACACCGTCGTCCTCATGCATTGTTACTATCATATCATCGGCAAGGCGGCGAATGGATTCGTCGACATCCGCAACCGTTGCAGCACGCTCCCGCAGGAGCTCATTACCTAATGTCAATATCTTCATCGTTTCATAATAGTATAAAAAAGAGATAGGTACCGTCAATCGCCCTGTCAAAGAAGTGAAACAGGATCGACATCGTACTCAACGTAAAGACCTTTCCCCCTTTTTTGCCGCCGATACCCAGAGACAGCCGGTAACAGCATGGAAAGTTTCCGGGCGCGCAGGATCAACTGAAATCGATAGTTCTTCGCAATAATGGCGATCGGACATTCGGCGGGACCAAGAATTTCAGAACCTCGGGGAAGCTGCGACCGTAAAAAGGAAGCGGCTCCCTCACAGGCAGCTTCAGCCGCCTTTTCATTACGGCTGCGAAAAACAAGACGAAGCAGCCGAGAGGCAGGGGGAAAACCAAGCGCTCTGCGACTCTCCAGCTCCTGACGATAAAATTCCTCTACCCTTCCCTCTGAAGCCAAGGCTATGGCAGGGTCCTCCGGGGTAAAGGTTTGAATTACCACACGTCCATCGCTGTCGTAGCGTCCTGCCCTTCCCGCAACCTGGGTAATCAGGGCAAAGGTCCGTTCACGGGAACGAAAATCGGGTAGATGGAGCGAACTATCGGCTTGAACAATGCCGACGAGAGAGACTCCGGGAAAATTGAGCCCCTTGGCAACCATTTGGGTTCCAAGGAGAACATCGGTCTGTCCCTTTTTAAAGTGATCGAGGATACGCTTAAGACTTCCCTTCTTTTTAACCGCATCGGTATCAGCCCGCTCGAGACGGAAATCGGGGAAATGGTTTCGTACATCTTCCTCTATTTTTTCCGTTCCGAAGCCGGAATAGCCGACATCAAGGGAGCCGCATTCCGGGCAGGCCTCCACAGGAGGACGACTCCACCCGCAATAGTGACACACCATGCGTCCGCTGCTCTTATGAAAGGTAAGGGCCACCGAACAGCGTTTGCATGTCATCTGATAGCCGCAGCTTCGGCAGTGAAAAAAGTAGCTAAACCCCCGCCGGTTCAGAAAAAGAATTGACTGGCGACCGGCCTCTTTCGCCGAACGCATCCTGGCGATGAGCTCATCGGAAAGGGTTCCGTTCCTGCCCTTCATATCGACGACCTCAACGGAGGGAAGCACGCCTCCTGCGATCCGCTCGGTGAGGGAGAGACGCTGAATGCTCCCCTCTTCCATAAAGGCGTAGGCCTCCACCGATGGGGTTGCACTGCCCATGACAAGCCGGGCTCCGGAGACAGAAACGCGTCGCATGGCAACCTGCCGGGCATGGTATCGGGGAGAAGAACCCGACTTGTAGCTGGCCTCATGCTCTTCATCGATGATGATCATGCCGAGTTTCCTGATCGGAGCGAAGACGGCACTGCGGGCTCCCACGGCAAGCAGGGCCTGGCCCCCGCGTAACTTCTTCCATTCGGCAAGACGCTGGCTTGGAGTAAGGGCCGAGTGGAGAAGAGCAACCTGATCGGTAAAACGGCCTCGTATCGCATCGACAAGCTGGTGCGTAAGGGAGATTTCGGGCACAAGATAGATCACACCTTTACCAGCGGCGATCGTCGCCTCCGCAGCCCTGAGGAAGACCTCGGTCTTTCCTGAGCCGGTGACCCCGTAAAGGTATTTTGCCCGCTGGTCATTACCGAGGATTGCCTCGAGGGCGGACGACTGCTGCGTGGACAGCGAAGGGGGCTTGATCGCGGCTATCTCCTCCTCCACGCTAAAGGAGGGGACCGCACTCTCCCGCCTTCCGCCGGGAAGCATCGCGGCAAGGGCCTCACCCTTGCTTGCCAGGTACATCGACGCCATCCATGAGGCAAGTTCCAGCTCCTGATCGCCGAAAAGCGGTTCATCATCGATGCACCGAGTCACCCTGCGAATGGTAAAATCGCCTCTTGGGGGATGATCGGCAACGTCAATCACAAAACCGGTGACGGACCTGCGGCCGAAAGGGGCTATTACCCTTCTGCCTCTCCACCGGGCTGCAAAAGCTTCCAGAGAAGATGGCTCCTCTTGTGCTTCATCAAGAGGAGGAAGATAGGTAAAGCTATCATCAAGAGGAAGATTAAACAGAAGTTGAAGAAAGTAGTCGTTCAACCCAACTCCCCGAGCAGCCCCCGCAGGGCTTTAAGATCTTCCCATACAGGGGCACGATATTCCGGATTACGAAGCACTCCGCTTGGATGATAGGTGGGAACAAGAGGAATACCGCGATACTCAAAGCGCTTGCCGTGACGCCGTCCGATTCCATCGGTGGTATCGAGCAAAAGCTGCATGGCTATCCGTCCCACCGTCAGAATGGCCTTCGGACGTAGGATATCGATTTGCCGGTCAAGGAAGGGACGGCAGGCCGCCGCCTCGTCGGGAAGAGGATCACGGTTGCCCGGGGGCCTGCACTTGATGATGTTCCCTATGAAGAGATGCTCCGACCGTGAAAGGCCGATGGCCTTCATCCATTTGTCGAGATATTGCCCGGCAGGACCGACGAAAGGCCTTCCGCTGGCATCCTCCTGGGCCCCCGGTCCCTCACCGATGATCAGGACCATGGGACGGACCACTCCCTCACCGGGAACCGCGTGGTGCCGTCCTTCGTGGAGCCTGCAGGCGGTACAGGAGGAGACCTCCTGAGCAATCTCCTTTAAGAGCAGGGCGGGATCCGTATCCTTTGCAGGAGCGGACCGAAGTGCAGGAGAGGCCTTGAGCCCCGTGAATCCCGCATCCCGGAGGCTGGGATGGCTCCTTTTCCTGCCACAGCGCAGATAATCATCCCCAAGATTCAATAGGTTCCAATAGCCTTCAAGAAGTTTTTCATCCATAAAGCTGCTCCATGGTGTAATGAACCCGCCAGAAAAAAAGCCCCCTTGCCGGGGCAGTCGTTCCGGCGAGGCTCCGATCCTTCTCATCAAGAATGAGCCTCATGGCTCGGGCGGGGTCCTCGGCAGAAGCCACCTCAAGAGCGGTTCCGACAATCGAACGGACCATACGCCACAAGAAGGCGTTTCCCGTTATCCTAAACTCTATCATACCCCTGTGCTGCAGGAAAACCGCCTGATAGATCACCCTGACTTTTGAGGGCGATGGATCGCCAGCTGCGGAAAGGCTAGAAAAATCATGGCTGCCCAATAGCGGAGAGACGGCCCTGTTGAGAGACCCAATAGACGGCAGGGACCTAGGAGCATAACAATAGGGGCGTAGAAACGGGGAAACGCAAACTCCCGGGTAAAGGAAATAGCGATAACTTCGGGCCTTCGCAGAGTAGCGGGCGTGAAAATCATCGGGAACGGCAGAGGAGCCGACAATACGTACGTCGGCGGGCAGGATGGCGTTCAAGGCAGGAGCGAATCTATCCGCTTCAATTGAGGAAAGGGTCGTATCAAAATGGACGACCTGGCCCCTGGCGTGGACCCCCGAATCGGTACGACCGGCGGCGGTCACCCTCACCGTTTGCTTCTCCATCGACTCCAGGGCGGCTTCAATAACACCCTGGACGGTTCTCTCTTCCCTTTGGACCTGCCATCCGGAAAATTTTTTTCCGTCATAGGCAACGATCATCTTTATCCTTCGAGCCATGTTACCCCAAAGAGTCCTGAAGGTGTTTTACCTCATTGCCGATGGCGGAATGCAGCTCCTTGGCCTTTTCAAGAAGAGCCGCAGGCTTATTCTTAGAGGCCTTGCCCATTCCGAAGATACGGGCTACGGTCCTTTTGGCACGCTCAAGGCTCTTAATCCTGGAAGAAATATCATCGTCGCTGCCGTGATAGTACTCAAGCAAAGCCGCAATGTAGAGTGCACCGTCATAACCGTAATTCTTGTCAAGATCGGGGCCAAGGTGACCTGCGTCGCTGATACTCTGATGTCCGTCCCCTTCATACTCAATGGCAAGGGTGTAAAAAAAACGGGCCTTGTTGTAAAGGACATTTGCGAGGTAGTCGTAGTTTTCCTCAGGATACTTATGATGAAGGTCTCCTGCGAGCCAGGCGGCCCGGAGAGAGGAGAGTCCCTGTTTGATGGTGGGGCTCCTATCGGAGGGAAAGGCGTCCATGGAGGAAGTGGTGAGAATATAGCCGGCCGTTCCTTCGGCAAGCGTTCGCCGTCCACGAAAATCGAGGGAAGGGAAAAGTGAATCGACAAGCCGGTGTCTCTGATCCTGCTGATCACGCAGCTTAGCAGCAACAGACTCTTCGACCGTAGGAAAATCTGCCGCAAATGCCGCATAAAAGCAGACGGGGCAGACGGTGATGGTATAGATGAGGGGATAGACCTCGCCATATTTTTGGCTGGGCTCATAGAGACGACGAAGTTCGTCGGTCAATTCACCGGCAATTAAACGCCCCCTACCGGTACGGAGCTCTTCCCGGTAAAATGTGGCGCCACAGACAGGGCATTCGATCTCATCCTTGCTGAAAAAGGTCAAAGTGGAAACAGCTTGTTCATCACTCATATGGGATCTCCTTCTATGACAACCATTGCCACGGCAGCCTTTTTTTCATGGGTGAGGCTGAGATGGAGAAACCTGCCGCCGGAGCGCCTGAAGGCCCTGAGGGCCGTTCCGTAGAGCTGAATCTCCGGTTTTCCGTTATGTTGATTGATTACCTCTATATCACGCAAAACGAGCCCCCGCATACCGGTACCGAGGGCCTTGCCAAAGGCCTCTTTTGCGGCAAAACGCGCCGCAAGGGAGAGAACCGCGGCTGCCCCCCGATCCAGGGCGGCGGCTACCTCAGCGGGATGAAAGAAACGGGCGAGCATCTTTGGATTGTTGACCCAATGCTCAAGCCGTTCCGTGTCGACGACATCCACCCCTATTCCGATAATCACTGTTGCTGCTCCTGAACTTCGGCATAACGCACATCAACCCTCACCTCCGCAGGATCATAGCGCAAAACGAGGATTCCCTGAGGCACATCGGGAACCAGCGGCAGGAGATAGGTTCCCGGACGTTCAATGGCGCTGCAATCGATGGTAAATCGAATATCCCCCTGACCAAGCCCTTCAAGGAGAAGCTGCCGTCCCTGAATCCGCATCTGATTCGGCGGCATCTCTCCACTAAGTTCAAAAGAGGGATCAAGATCGAGGGCAATCACATCAAGGTTTTCAAGGCTTTTCAGAATCACACTCTCCTGGACCACTCCGTAGAATTCAACCACATCACCACCGGGGAAGCGGGTTGTCTGATCAGGTCGTTCCAACCTCACCCTGACGGTAAAGTCCTCGGTCTTACCGCCGATATCGATATCTTCGGTGGAAACAGAACTCAGATGTTCGATGGTGCTGCGCACGCCCTCCACCTCAACGGTGGTGGGGGTAAGAAAATACTGACCCAATTCGTATCCCTTGGCAGGAAAGCCCGTCACATTAGGCGAGACCTCCACACTTTTGCGCATTCGTTTTTCAAAGCGTATCGTCAAGGTCGCAGGATCGACCCTAATCTCTATGGGGTCGGCATGAAGTGCTGCACCTTTTTTCTCAATCTGGACCGCTGCCGAAAATGTTCCTTCGTGATCGAAATCGCTGAAATCGATCCAGGCCCTGATATCTTCGGCCAAAATCAAATTCACCTCCTGACTTCGCCCCCGAATTGTAACCCTTACGTTTTCGGGAAGTGATTCTGCAGGGATGAAATTCTCGCTGCTGAGGACCTCCAGAGGGACAGAAAAGAAGCGTTCCTCGAGGGTCGCCATACGGTTGAAAAGAAAAAGAAAGATCGCAATGGCAACGGAAAGCACCTTTGCAGGCCAGTTATGCAGAAGCCGTTCAAAGAGCAGATCAGATCTCATCCTCTCTCTCCTCTCCCCGTATTTCTCGCTTTTGCTCCTGCTTTTCATCTGCGGGGGATTCAAGAAGTTCCCGCAAGGTACCGGCCACCTCTGCAGAGGAAAGATCATATTGAAGGTTCGCGTCGAAGGCAAGGGAGATAGCTCCGCTCTCCTCCGAAACCACGAGTACCACCGCATCGGTATCCTCGGCCATACCTAAAGCCGCACGGTGACGGGTCCCAAAGCTCCGGCGAATATCGGTCTGCTCACTCATAGGCAGGAAGCAGCCGGCGGAAAGAAGCTTTCCCCCGGAAACGATAACGGCTCCGTCATGAAGAGGGGTGTCATGCCCGAAAATCGTCAAAAGCAGGCTGCTTGAGAGATCGGCATTCAACTTTGTCCCCTGATCGATCAAATTCTTAATACCCACC
Source organism: Sediminispirochaeta bajacaliforniensis DSM 16054 (assembly GCF_000378205.1). Classification (NCBI taxonomy): domain Bacteria; kingdom Pseudomonadati; phylum Spirochaetota; class Spirochaetia; order Spirochaetales; family Spirochaetaceae; genus Sediminispirochaeta; species Sediminispirochaeta bajacaliforniensis. The sequence continues at coordinate 65,147 of NZ_KB899413.1, forward strand.
TTACGGGGGAATACAATTAACGCCCCCCGACGACGTGCTGCAAGAATTTCCACGGCATTTATGACTGTATCAAGTTGTTCCGGCCTTGCCCGGCTAGCGCTTCTAAACCATTCTCCTCTTCCGATTCTAGTAAAAATATTTCTTAGCTCGGGTTGGAAAACAATAGCAATAATAATGACAATAACAGTCGCCAAGCTGTTCATGATCCACAGCATGGTTTCCAACTTCAGAAAAAAGGCGACGGCATAAAGTATTCCGAGAAATAGCGCACCCTTTATCAGCTGAATCGCCCTGGTCTCCGCCACAATCATATAGAGCTGATAGAGTAAAAACGCGAGTATGGAAATATCAAGGAGAAGCCGAAGGACTTCTCCAACTGTTCCGATATCGACAAACAGATCCATGCTGGTTCAACCATACCGCAGGAACGAAAATTGTTCCAGCGCTTTTCACTGTATCCCCGGCATCAAAGTACGGGCGCAATCATCCTAAAGACGCCGTTACGCAGGCGAGCAGGAAAGCTAAGTTTGTTATAGATATCGGGGGTCAGCTTTCGACATTCCTGCAGATCCCTCCGGAACTGTTCAACAAGTCCTTTACAGACCGTCTCACCATAGAAGAGCATGTTAAGTTCATAATCAAGGTGAAAGCTCCTTACATCCATGTTGCAGCTGCCCACCGTGGCAATATTGCCATCGACAACCAGCATCTTCGGATGGAAAAATCCCTTTTCATAAAAATAGATGTTGACGCCGGCCTTTAGCAGGGACTCGAAATAGGTATGAGCCACCCAGAAAGGAACACGTTTGTCGGCAACCCCGGTCATGATGAGATGGACTTCGACCCCGGAAAGGCTCGATGCCTCCAAAGCACTCCGAATACTCTCGTCGGGAATGAAGTAGGGGCTTTGAATGAGAACTTCACCGTTTGCATTTGCTATTAAGTTAAAATAGAGCTTTTTCAGGGTGTACCAATTTGAATCAGGGCCGCTGCAGACCACCTGGATGGGCAGATAGTTGTCTACGGCATCCGGTTCGGGAAAGAAACGCTCGTCGATAATCTTCTCCCCTCCCGAATTATACCAGTCGGACAGAAAAACCCCCTGGAGCATGGCAACCGATTCACCGGTAACCCGTATGTGGGTATCCCGCCAGGATGAAAAGCGCTTTCCTCCGTCTATATATTCATCACCGATGTTCATTCCCCCGGTATAGGCTGTTTTTCCGTCGATAACGACGATTTTTCGGTGATTGCAGTAATTCAGCAACCTTCCGGTAAGAACGTTGAAAGGGTCGAGAAAATAGCGAACCTCGACACCGCTTTCCCGAAGCTCACGCTTAAAGCGCCAGCTCATCTTCCGAAAATTCCCGACGCCATCGAAAAGAACGCGGACCTTCACTCCTCTTCGGGCCTTTCGTTTCAAGATCTCCCCGATGCGCTGTCCGATCCTGTCACTTTTATAGATAAAGTACTCCAGATGGATCGTCTCCGCCGCCCCTTCCAAATCCTCGATCATCCGCTCAAAAAGGGAACCGCCCTCATAAAAAAAATCGACATGATTATCGAGGGTGATAATGGCGTTACTCGAGTTAAGGACAAGAGAAACCGTCTTGGCCATGTCGTTGTCGATCTTCCTGCTGACCGCCTCGAGGAAATGGCGCTGCTGTTCTAAAATCGATCCGAGATATGTTTCAAAGGTCACCTCGGGGAGCTGTTTGACGATTTTTCGCCTCTTCCAGTTGACCCCGCTGAGCAAATAGATCACAGCACCCACATAAGGAAGAAAGTAGATGGCAAGGAGCCAGGCGACAGTCACCTCAGGGGGCTTGTTATCCAAAAGAATAGTAATCGTCAGTACGATAACAAAGAGAAAATAAATATAATACAGGTAGGGGCTTATTACATTGAGAATCGGCATCGTGTATCCTGCCTGCGGTTCAGTCCAGCCACCCTTTGGTGCGCTCTACCGCTTTGTGCCAGAAACGGAGTCGTTTCTCCCGTTCTTCCGTATCCATTACGGCAATCCATCGTTTCTCCTCCCTCCAGTGGCCCGTCAACTCCGATGGACCACTCCAGAATCCTGCCGACAGACCAGCGGCATACGCGGCTCCGAGCGCCGTGGTCTCGGTCACTTCGGGGCGAATAACGGGGATGGAGAGAAGATCGGCCTGGAACTGCATCAAAAGCTCATCGACAACAGCTCCTCCATCCACCTTAAGCTCGCTAAGCGTGAGACCGGAATCTTTCTCCATCGCATCGCAGATATCTTTCGTCTGGAAAGCGGTTGATTCGATGACCGCCCGGGCTATATGGCCCGAATCGACATATCCGGTGAGACCGGCAATGATGCCCCGGGCCTCCGTCCGCCAATAGGGGGCAAAGAGCCCGCTGAATGCGGGAACGATGTAGACACCGCCGTTATCCTTCACGCGGGAAGCAAGCTCCCGGATTTCCCCGGACTCTTTGATCAGACCGAGCTTATCACGCACCCACTGGACAAGGAGCCCCGCAACGGCAACAGACCCTTCGAGTGCATAGGTTGCAGGTTGCTTGCCGATGCGGCAGGCGACGGTGGTGAGAAGACCGTGATGGGAATGAACAATTTCTTCCCCGGTATGCAGTAACAGGAAGCAGCCCGTTCCATAGGTATTTTTGCTGCTTCCCCTCTCGAAACAGGCCTGTCCGAAAAGGGCCGCCTGCTGATCACCGAGTATCCCGGAAATAGGAACAAGTCCCCCCAAAGGACCACCACCATCGGTAACGCCGTAGGCAGTAGCCGCAACAGAGCTTCGAATTTCGGGGAGCATGTTGCGGGGGATGGAGAAGAGGTTCAAAAGCTCCTGGTCCCAACAAAGTTCGGTGATGTTCATGAGAAAGGTGCGGCTTGCATTGGTGACGTCGGTTACCAGGATTCCCCGCCCGGGGCCACCGGTAAGTTGCCAAATGATATAGGTGTCGATGGTACCGAAAACGGCTTCACCTTTTGCGGCAGCCTTTCTGAGACCGGGGATAGTATCCAGCATCCATTTCATCTTCGAGCCTGAAAAATAGGCGGCAAGGGGCAAGCCTGTTTTCAGGCGGAAGCGGTCGTAGCCACCGTCGGCGGCAAGAGCCTCGATATAATCACTTGTCCTCATATCCTGCCAAACAATGGCATTGTAAAAGGGTTTTCCGGTCTTTGGATTCCAGCAGACCACCGTCTCCCGCTGATTCGTAACACCGATCGAGACAAGCTCATCGGCGACAACGCCGCTTTTCTGGAGGGTGGCACGGATAACATCGCAACAACGTTGCCAGATTTCAAGAGGATCATGCTCGACCCACCCTGGTTTAGGGTAGATCTGGCGGTGTTCCAGTTGATGGCCGGCAACAATCCTTCCCCCGTGGTCAAAAAGAATAAACCGGCTGCTGGTGGTTCCCTGGTCCAGGGCACCGATATAACGATGTTGCCCCATACGTTACCTCACTCTTTTTGTTTTCCTCAGGTATTATTGTAAACTGGATTAAAACTATTTCCAACAGGGAAATTATTCCCTATGATGGTGCCATGAATGTCGACACCTATCATATTACGATAGAAAGCCTTGCCTTCGGGGGAGACGGAGTGGGGACAATAGAGGCCCCCCAAAGCTCACTGAATGGCATACGTTGCTTTGTCCCCTTCTCCGCCCCAGGTGATGTGCTCTCCATACGGATACGTCACCGGGGAAAGCGTTTCGTGAGGGGAGAACTGCTTTCGATCGAAATTCCTTCTCCAAACAGAACAAACCCGAGGTGCCCCCATTTTGGCTCATGCGGAGGCTGCCAATGGCAGCATATAGACTACACAACCCAACTTAAAAGCAAGAGTGAGATTCTTCGCCAGAATCTTGCACGCATAGCAACAATAGACATCACGCCGGAAGAAGCCATAGCCTCTCCCAGAGTCTACGGCTATAGAAGCAGGGCCCGGCTTCGATCCGGAGAAAACGGACGATTAGGCTATCATGCGGCATCAAGCCACAGTGTGATAGCGATTGATCGGTGCCCCGTCCTGACTCCCGACCTGGAAAAGAGGGTGATCGGGGGCATAGAAAGCTCAACAGAGTTTCCGCACGATACTCAGTTTCTTTTCCAGGAGACGGGTGGGAACGGGCATCAGGTTCAGTGGGAACGAATAGGGAGCGGAGGGGATGAGTCAATCGGTTTTCGCCAGGCAAACGAAGGGGTCAACCACCTGTTGCAGGATGAAATTGCCCGGTTTATTACTCAAAGTGAAGCCAAAGTTCTCGACCTTTACTGCGGAGACGGTAACCTTTCCCTTCCCCTGGCCAGGCAAGGCTGCCGGATCAGAGGTTTTGATATCGCCACCTCATCGATCAAGCAGGCAAACAGGCTCTGGAGGGAAGGCCCGGCCGATACGCATCAGGTATCCTACCAAAGGCTCGATGCGATAGAAGCAGTAAAGGCCATAAAACGGGGAGCAATACGCCCATTTGGTACAGAAAGGCCCGATGTAATCCTCTTGGATCCGCCCCGCAGCGGTGTGGGAAGTGAGGGGATGCAAGCGCTCTGCACTCTGAAAGCCCAACGCATACTCTACCTTTCCTGTGATCCGGCGACCCTTTCCCGGGACCTAAAAACTGCAACCGCGGCAGGGTATCACCTTCTCACCGTGCGGGCCGCGGATATGTTTCCCCAAACCTACCACCTGGAATCCTTTGCTGTGCTGGAAAGGAGGTAAAGCAGATGGAAGGCGGAACGGAAGAGCAACAAGAGGCTGTGCATCGGTTAAGGAACGACAAACGCGCACTCAGGCGGGAAATCATCGATCTGCTTACAAAAACGACAGAAGCGCAACGCCTTGAGGAAAGCAGCCACGCTGCGAACCGCGTCATTTCAACAAGGCTGTGGCACAGTGCCAAGCGAATTTTTATCTTTCGTTCTATGGACAGGGAGATCGATACCACCCAGATCATCGACCATGCCTTGACCTGCGGTAAGGTCGTTGCCCTGCCGAGGATGGAGGGGAGAAAGATTGTATTTCACCGAATAGAAGATCTAAAAGGGCCTTTCACCAGACATGCTTACGGCATCACAGAGCCGGCTGCGACGCTTCCGGTGGAAGAACCTCGGGACAAAGAATATGACCTGCTCATCGCGCCCGGGGCTGCCTTTACCCGCGAAGGCAAACGCCTTGGATATGGAAAGGGATACTACGACCGATACCTTGCCGCCTACAGAGATCGAGTAATAACAGTCGGTCTTTGCTTTTCCTTTCAGCTTGTCGAAGATATTCCCACCGGCGCTTTCGACATACCCGTGGAATATGTTGTCGCGGGAGAAGATCAGGAAGAGAAATGGTGAGATCGCAGCCGTTCGACAAAGGCCCTGCATGAACCTTCGGGATCGATCAGACTCAGGCAGGGACATACCAGAGCCCTGCGCAAGGTTGCGTTTTTCAGAAAGCGCATCAGCCACGAAAGGGTTTTGAGATATTCATTCTGACGATCGGGATGGCTTGCAATCACAAAAAGCAAATGGACAGGCTGATTGTCGACAGCATCGAAACAGATCCCCTCATGGCATATACCGAGTCCAACGGAAACCCGCCCAACCCCCTCGAACTTTCCATGGGCGATAGCCACACCGTGGCCGATCCCGGTACTTTGCAGCCGTTCCCGTTGGCAAACGGCATCAATAAATCCCTCTTTGTTCACGATTTCCGAAAAAACCTGGCATCGTTCGACAACTTCACGAATGGCTTCGAATTTATCCTTTTGGGTGATCCGACAGATGGGGGAATCAAAATGAGGAAAGCCCTTGATCCCTGCAAAATAACCACCTGCAGCCAGAAGCTCAGGGATTTGTTCCCTGGTCACAGCACGTCGCATCTGTTGCATTTCCAAATAGTACACCTCTACATGCGTCGAAACATTATAAACACCCCAAAAGAAAAGGCCCGCGTTTAAACAAACGCAGGCCCCCTCTCATGTACTCCTATACTTCCTCGGCAAGCATGCGGTTGATCGCAGCAGCCGCTTTACGTCCTTGCCCCATGGCCAGAATAACCGTGGCTGCACCGAGAACGATATCGCCTCCGGCATACACCCGATCCATGGATGTCTTTCCGTCCTCATCGGCGATGATATTTCCCCACTTGTTGGTCTCAAGCCCTTCGGTAGTCTGCTTCAGCAGGGGGTTGGAATCATTCCCAATGGAAACGATGACAGTATCTACATCAAGGATGCTTTCGCTGCCTTCGATTGGTACGGGACGGCGACGCCCCGATTCATCGGGCTCACCAAGCTCATAGCTCAACACTTCGATGGCGCGAACCCGACCCTTCTCATCCCCGATAATTCGTTTGGGATTGCGGAGAAGAAGGAACTCAACCCCCTCTTCCTTTGCATGGCCGACCTCTTCCACCCTGGCAGGCATCTCAACCTCGGTCCGGCGATAGACGATATACACCTTCTCGGCACCAAGCCGAATCGCGGTACGGGCCGCATCCATGGCCACGTTACCACCTCCGAGGACCGCAACCCTGCGACTCTTGTAGGTCGGGGTGGCGGCATGTTCGGGATCATAGGCCTTCATGAGGTTGGAGCGGGTCAGATACTCATTGGCACTGAGCACTCCCACCAGATTCTCGCCTTCGATGTGCATAAACTTCGGAAGCCCCGCACCGCTACCGATGAAAACGGCATCAAAGCCATCTTTATCAATCAGGTCTTTCAGCTTTCGGGTCCGTCCGACCAGAAAATTAGGCTCAATATCGACGCCCATTTCTTCAAGGGTATGAATTTCCTCTTCAACAATACTCTTAGGAAGCCTGAATTCGGGAATTCCGTAAACCAGAACGCCACCGGGCTTGTGAAAAGCCTCGAAAACCGTTACATCATGCCCGGCCTTTCGGATATCGGCGGCTGCGGTAATACCGGCAGGGCCACTGCCGATGATGGCAACCTTTTTCCCTGTTGAAGGGGCTATCTGCGGAATATTCTTCGTGCCTTTTGCACGCTCGTAATCGGCGACAAAGCGCTCGATACGGCCGATCGACACAGCCCTGTTCACATCCTTCAGGCTCTTTCCGACGGTACAGTGTTCCTGACACTGTGACTCCTGGGGACAAACCCGTCCACAGATAGAGGGAAGCAGGCTGCTTTCGCGGATAACCGCAAGAGAATCCTCAAAACGCCCCTCTTCGGCCGCCTTAATAAAACGGGGAATATCGATGGAAACCGGGCAGCCCTTTACACAGGGAGCACTCTTGCACTGGAGGCAGCGGGAAGCCTCGACACGAACCTGTTCCTCGCTGTACCCCACGGCAACCTCAGCCATGTTGCGAATCCTGACCGACGGTTCCTGGCTCGGCATATCCTGACAGGGAATTGCAAGCCGATCTTTCGGTTTAAGCTCCTTTCCCTGCAGGTCGGCCCAAAGCACCTTTGCTTCACTCTTTAACGTATCGACGTTTTTGTGACTCATCGAAGTGCCCCCTGCTTCTTTTTCGCAATCTCCATATCGAGGTGGCACTGATGGTGGTCTTCCTGCTCCCGCTCTTTAAAGGCGCCGAGACGCAGCATCATATTATCAAAATCGACCAGATGGCCGTCGAATTCCGGCCCATCGACACATACAAATTTGGTTTCTCCCCCGACCGTAACGCGACAGCCTCCGCACATACCGGTGCCGTCGACCATGATCGTATTCAAGCTGACGATCGTTTTCACACCATAGGGTCTGGTGGTTTCCGCACAGAATTTCATCATGATGGGAGGACCGATGGCCACGGCCATGGCGGGGTTGGCACTCTCACAGTATTCCTTCAGAGGCTCGGTGACCAGCGCTTTTCTTCCGTAACTGCCATCGTCGGTACACACAATCAGCTCATCGGCAATAGCTTTCATCTCATCTTCCATGATGATAAGCTCCCGATTTCGGGCGCCCATGATGATAACGACATGATTACCGGCTGCCTTCATCGCCTGAGCAATGGGGTGAAGAGGTGCGACACCGATTCCGCCGCCCACACATACGACGGTTCCGACCTTCTCAATATGAGTCGGCTGACCGAGCGGTCCAAGAACATTTTCAAAGGAATCACCAACTTCGAAAAGGGCCATCTCATGGGTTGTTTTACCAACCGTCTGAAAAATAATGGTAATCGACCCCTCATCGGGATCGGCATCCGCGATGGTCAACGGAATACGTTCTCCATAATTGGTGTCTTTCTGGATAATAACAAACTGCCCGGGTTTTCGCTCTCTGGCAATCAGCGGCGCTTCAATCTTCATCCGAAACACTTCTTCGGAAAGCTGCCGCTTTTCGAGAATCTTGTTCATTCTGCTACCTCACTCATAGTTTGCCCCCCTGCACCTGTGAGACCACTATAGATTACACATGAATTTCGTCATTCTGACAACCCTTTTACCGATAATTATAGAGGGTAAAAAAAGCTGACAAAAACGAGAGTTCATGTTAAGATTCAGGCTATAAAGGACAGAATATTGGATAATATTGAATATATAAAGGAAATTGATAGATTTGCTGAAATTCTCAAACGGGAAGCACGGAATACCGTAAAAGAGGGGCTTAATCGCTCCCTAATGATCCCCACGCTCAGGCAGCTTTGGAGGATCCACGGCTATTTTGAGATAAGTCAGATTTACACATCCCGATCAACGGCCAAGGAAAAAAGGGAGGCAGGCGAAACCATCCCGGCTTATATTCCAACCCTTCATGAAGATAATTCGCTTATGCATCACTCGTCGCATAATCCAGAATAATCTCTTTGCTTGCTTCGGAGCGGGGTACATCACATACGATACGGCCACCCGCAAGCACAAGCACACGGTCGCACATACCCAGTATCTCTTCTATCTCTGAGGATATCAAAATAACAGAGGCACCTTTGCTGATGAGATCATTGATGGCGTTGTAGATATCAACCTTGGCCGCGGCATCAACACCACGGGTAGGTTCATCCATGATGTAAATCTTCGCCCGATACATGAACCAACGGGTGAGCAGGACCTTCTGCTGATTCCCACCCGAATAGAAACGGAGGATATCGTCGTGCTGTCCCGGAGAAATCCGCAGGCGCTTCACATACTCGGCGGCAAGCTGCCTCATATAGGGTTCGTTGAGGTGCATACCGTCTTTAAAACGAGAAAGGGTTGCAATGGTGGAATTCGTCAGCAAATCCAGGGGGGGGAACATTCCATTCTGAGCCCTGTTTTCAGGAATCAAAATCAAGCCGCTCTGCATTGCATTCAGAGGATGGGAAAAACGCTTCTTTTTTCCGTCGACAACGATTTCGCCATCGGATATCTCAGCCACCCCGAAAAGACAGTTACTCAAAAGCGTCCTTCCGGACCCCATCAAACCAGTGATCCCCAGTATCTCCTGCTTGCGAAGGGAAAACGAAACATCCCGAAGGATAGGCTTACTCACAAGATGCCGAACCTCAAGGATAGGCTTGCCCGGCTTAATACGCAAGCGCGGGTACCGCTCCTGATGCGGCTCTTCTATCATCATCCCCACCAAGGTACTTCGGTCGATTTCATGAATGGAATTCGTAGAGACAAGCCGCCCTTTATGAAGTACGCTAACCCGGTCACCAACCCGCTTTATTTCATCCATCCTATGAGAAATATAAAAAATACCTTCGGCTCTTACCCGAAGGCGGTCGAGAAGTGAGAAAAATATATCACGCTCGATCTCGCTCATTGCGGATGTCGGTTCGTCAAACATGATAATCTCCGCTCCGGAAACATAGGCTTTGACAGCGGAAAGAAGCTGACGCTGGGCATAGCCCAGATCCCGAACGCAGGATCGGGGAGAGATATCTATGTGTAATTCCTTAAAAAGCCTGTAACAATCGGCATCAAGCCGCGTTCTGTTGAAAAGCCGGAGAAGCGGAACGCTTGCCGCCAAACGATCAAAATAGACATTTTCGGCCACACTTAAATTCTCAAAAAGCTGATTATCCTGATGCTGATAAAAAACACCATTTTTCCTGGCCTCATGAAAGGTTTCAAAGTTCACGCTCTTACCAAAGAGCTCGATGTCCCCGGAATCACGGGAATAGAGTCCACAGATGGTCTTCATCAATGCGGATTTACCCGAGCCGTTTTCACCGAGGATGACATGAACCTCTCCTTCAAAAAGCTCAAGGTTGATGTGATCAAGAAAGAATTCATTTGCAAAGTTTTTCGTCACATTTTTCAACAATAGTATGGGATACCCCACGCCTATACCCTACCCTCAAAAACATTGATGGAAGTGTGTAACTGAATGTTGCTTATGAAAATCCTGTTTTTGAACTCATCCGATATGGAAGGATTGGTAATGATCTTATCGGCCAAACTGAGTTTACCCAGCTTAAAAAAAGCGCTTTTAGCAAAATTCTCAGCGATGCAAACGAAAATTCGTTCTTCGGCGGAGGCCATTGCAGCCTCAATTAATTCGGCCTTTTCATGGCTTACAACGGTAACATCAAGGGCATCGTTTATACCGTCGACTTCGGCAAAAAGACGATTGACGTGAAAGCGACGGAGATTTGCAACCGAGATGGAGCCGTAGAGCGACTTACCGTCGGCGGCAACATCGCCACCCAAAAGAACGACCCGGTTCGCCGGCTGGGACGCGATTTCGACGGCAACGGATATGTGGTTGGTGACAACCGTCACCCCGGAACGTTCCACCAAACGCTTTGCAACACACTCCCCGACGCCACCGCTTGTCAGCATGATCACATCCCCGTCTTCGATCATATTGATGGCAACGGAAGCAATCTCCCTGGCATCGTCGACCGCCTCGGCTGATCCGGAGGGTTCCTCGCCCAATTCGCTGCGGATAACCGCGCCCCCGTAGGTTCTCGTCAAAAGCCCTTCTTGTTCAAGCTTTTCAAGATCCCGCCGGATGGTCACCTCCGAAACATTGAGCATGGTGCTGAGAGAGTGCACCTCCACCTGCTGATTTTCAAAGAGGTAATTCTTTATGATTCGCATTCGTTCAAGTGCAAACATGTCCTTCCGATTACGTACTATAACGCAATAGCCAGAAAGTTGGCAATCGATAAAGTGCCGAGAAACTTTTTGTTGACGGTAAAAAAAAGCAGTGCTACGATTTATTCATATTCGTTCATGAACGATGATTGTTTATGATCATTTAGAAATGCGTTTACGTCCACGCAAGGGATTCATCCCTGGATCTTATGATCAAAGGGTTTTGAATACAACATAACAGAAGGAGAAGAAGTATGGATCGATTCGTAAAGACACTTGCGGCGATTGCACTCTGCTCGGCTATTGTCATGCCCCTGATGACCGGCTGTCAGAAAAAAGACTCAAAGCAGCAGATCGTAGGAATCGCAATGCCGACCCAGTCCTCTCAGCGGTGGATTCAGGACGGCGGAAACATGAAGAAGATCCTCGAGGACCGGGGATACAAAGTAGACCTACAGTATGCCGAAGATAATATCGATGCCCAGGTTAATCAGCTGGAAAATATGATTGTAAAGGGAGCCCATGCACTTGTCATTGCCTCCATCGATGGAGAATCCCTGACCAATGTTCTTGAAAAGGCCGCCGATCAGGATATTCCGGTTATTGCCTATGACCGTTTGATCCGAAACAGCCCTTATGTCAGCTATTATGCTACCTTCGATAACTTTCTTGTCGGTGTCCAGCAGGGAAGCTACCTTGTTGATAAGCTGGGGCTCAAAGAGGGGAAAGGACCCTACAATATCGAAATCTTCGCAGGATCACCCGACGACAACAACGCCTATTTCTTCTTCGACGGAGCCATGTCGGAACTTCAACCCTACATCGATAACGGACAGTTGGTGGTAAAAAGCGGGCAAACCGATTTTGATCAGGTGGCGACCCTTCGTTGGGACGGCGCAACGGCACAACAGCGTATGGATAATATTCTCACGGCTCACTATTCAGATGCGAATGTCGACGCGGTGCTTTCTCCCTACGATGGGATTTCTATTGGCATTCTTTCATCGTTGAAAAGCGTGGGCTACGGCACATCCAAGCCGATGCCGGTCGTGACCGGTCAGGACGCCGAAATTCCTTCTGTCAAGTCGATCCTGGCGGGAGAACAGGCCCAAACCGTCTTTAAGGACACAAGAGTCCTTGCCCAACGTGCCGCCGACATGGTTGATGCGGTGCTGCAGGGAAAGAAGGCCGAGGTCAACGATACCACGACGTATAACAACGGAGTAAAGATTGTTCCCTCATATCTTGAGGAACCCGTCTCCGTCGATATCACGAACTGGGAAGAAGCGTTGATCGATACCGGATACTACACCAAAGATCAACTGCAGTAGCATACAAATTGGGATTCGGAGGCCGATTGGCCTACCGGGTCCCATACTATTCTTCGATTCCGGAAAGAAAGGCAAAACATATGGCTGAGACACATCTTGAGATGCGCAGAATCACGAAACGATTCCCTGGGTTACTTGCCCTCGACGAGGTAACGATGAAGGTCAATACCCAGGAGATACACGCGCTGGTGGGGGAAAACGGTGCGGGGAAATCCACCTTGATGAATATTCTAAGCGGAGTCTACCCCTACGGGAGCTACGAGGGAGAGATCATTCTCAATGGTAATGAATGCAGATTCAAGGATATTAGAGACAGTGAAAAGTTCGGCATCGTGATTATCCATCAGGAACTGGCGCTTATTCCCTATCTCTCTATCGCCGAAAATATCTTCCTCGGAAATGAACAGGCAAAAAACAGCATCATCGATTGGAACAAAACATCCTCCCGAGCCATGGAGTTGCTCAAGGTTGTGGGACTGAATGAGAATCCGGCTACTCTGGTCTCCGATATCGGCGTTGGGAAACAACAAATGGTGGAGATTGCCAAGGCTCTGGCAAAAGATGTGAGGCTGCTGATCCTCGACGAGCCCACTGCCGCCCTGAACGATGAAGAGAGTAATAAGCTGCTTGATCTTTTGCTTGAGCTGAAGCAAAAAGGCATCACCTCCATTCTTATTTCACACAAACTGAACGAAGTCGAACAAGTTGCCGATGCCATTACCGTTATCCGCGACGGGAAAGTGATCGACAACCTTGTAAAAGGAAAAGATACCATTGATGAAGACAGAATCATAAAAAGTATGGTGGGCAGAGACATCGTCGACCGCTTTCCCTCCCGAACCTCTCAGATAGGCGAGGTTGTCTTTGAGGTAAAAGAGTGGACCGTCTATCATCCCCAGCATAATGAGCGCAAGGTTATTAAAAATGCCAGCTTTAACGTCAGGAAGGGAGAGGTCGTAGGCTTTGCCGGGCTCATGGGCGCTGGACGTACAGAACTCGCAATGAGCCTTTTCGGGAAATCCTATGGACAAAAGCACCAGGGGAGCATCGTAAAAGCGGGAAACGAGGTGGTCCTCAATAGTGTCAGCGATGCAATCGACAACGGAATCGCCTATATGACCGAGGATCGCAAAGGCTACGGCCTCGTCCTGATCGACGATATCCGCCACAACATAACCCTTCCATCCCTGCAAAAGGTAAGTGAGAAGGGCGTTCTCAATTCAAATGAAGAAATTATCTCCGCAGAAAAATATCGCAAGAAAATCACCATCAAGTGTTCGGGAATCGATCAGATGGTGGATAGCCTCTCGGGAGGAAACCAACAAAAGGTCGTGCTGGGAAAATGGATTATGGCGGAACCGGAGGTCCTGATCCTCGACGAACCGACACGGGGAATCGATGTCGGTGCAAAATACGAAATCTATCAGATCATTAATCAGCTTGCGTTGGAAGGAAAGTCGATTATCATGATTTCATCGGAGATGCCGGAATTGCTGGGAATGTGCGACCGGATATATGTCGTTGCAGCCGGAGAGATTGCAGGGGAATTACAAAGGGAAGAGGCCAGCCAGGAAAGCATCATGAAAATAATCATGACTCATCAAAAACGAGCAAAGGAAATTACGGTATGAATAGTATCAAAACCTATTTTAGGAGCAATATCCGTCAATACGGTATGGTGATCGCGCTATTCCTGATCATGATCTTTTTTCAGATCGTTACCAGAGGGATCCTTTTCAAACCCGCAAATATCACAAACCTTATCTTGCAGAATAGTTACGTACTGATTCTTGCGGTCGGGATGCTGCTCTGTATTCTGACGGGAAACATCGATTTGTCCGTCGGTTCCGTCGTAGCCTTCGTGGGGGCCATTGCCGCGGTCATTATGGTGGACATGAAGATACCGGTGGCCCCGGCCATTCTCATCTCGCTCTTGGTCGGAGTCGCTGTAGGAGCCTTCCACGGCCTTTTTATCGCCTATTTCAGGGTCCCGCCCTTTATCGTCACCCTCGCCGGGATGCTTACCTTCAGGGGGCTTACCATGGTCATCCTTAAAGGACAGACAAAGGCGCCCTTCCAGAAATCTTTTCAGGCTATTGCTGCAGGGTATCTGCCGGGAAGAGAATGGACGATAGGACCTTTCAACGCCATCGCTCTCATTCTCGGGATACTTTTTTCCACGCTCTTTATCATCGCTATTCTAAGCGGCAGACGAAACAAGGTAAAATACGGCTTCGAAATTCTTCCCTTCGGATTTGAGGTTGTTCGGATTTTCATCGTTGTCGTCGCCATCAACTGGCTCACGCTGAGTCTTGCACTCTACAACGGGATTCCCATTATCATGGTTCTTCTCATCGGTCTGGTACTGTTGTACACCTTCATAACCCAAAAAACCATCTTCGGCCGCCACATCTACGCCCTCGGCGGTAATGAAAAGGCGGCAAAGCTTTCCGGGGTTAAGACAAAGCGTGTTATGTTTCTCGTCTATACCAATATGGGGCTGCTCTCGGCACTTGCCGGCATGGTGGTGGCGGGGCGCCTGAATGCCGCAACCCCCAAAGCGGGAAACATGTTCGAACTGGACGCCATTGCCTCCTGTTTTATTGGCGGGGCCTCTGCTTCAGGCGGCGTTGGTACCGTCGTAGGGGCAATTGTCGGCGCTCTGGTAATGGGTGTATTGAATAACGGCATGTCGATTATGGGCGTCAGTGTCGACTGGCAGCAGGCGATCAAGGGCCTCGTACTTCTTGGCGCCGTCTGTTTCGATGTCTACACAAAATCGAAATCCCAGGCAGCATAGCGGTATCGGGGACGAAAGGGTGCCAAGCATTCTCTCGTCCCACCCTACTCAGCAATTACTAATGACAATTTCTCCTCTAACAGATAGTATGTTCCCATCATACGCATAAGAATGGAGCCTTAAGGTATGGGACATCTGACGTTGGTACTCGGAGGAACAAAAAGCGGAAAAACCGGCTGGGCGCAAAAACGGGCCGCAGAACGAGAAAAGCAGACAGGAAAAACTATTCTCTATCTGGCCACGGCTCAAGGCTTGGATCCGGGGATGGAAGAGAGGATACGGCACCACCGAGCCTCCCGGCCCGACTCCTGGATAACCGTTGAAGAGCCCTACTTTGTCGCTGATGTGCTGGATGAAGCGGCACGGGACAAGGGCGCGGTCATCCTCGACTGCCTTACCCTTCTGGCCACCAATATCATACTCATGAAAGGTGAGGCTCCCGATCCGAAAGAGGCACAGGAGGCCGTATTGGCCGAGGTGGAAGCGATCATTTCCGCCTCACGCCGGATAGAGCCGGAGCTTATCATCGTATCGAATCACGTGGAAGAGGGCCTTGTCTCTCCAACCCCGCTGGGAGGGATGTTTCAGGATATTGCAGGTCTCAGTCATCAGCTTATTGCCCGCCATGCGGACGAGGTGGTTTATATGATTGCGGGAATAGCAAACACGCTAAAGGGGCAGAGGTAATGAAATTACTCTACGCCCTGAGATTTTTGACGATCATACCGATTCCCTATCGTGAGGATGAAAATCTTGAGGCAGTTGCAGCTTCGGCCCTCTATTATCCCCTGGTCGGAACCCTTATCGGAGCACTCCTTTTTGCCATATCAAAGGGGGCTTCACTGCTTTGGTCGCAGGAAACCGCCTCCGTTCTTGTCCTCCTCATCTGGACGCTTGTGACCGGCGGGCTCCACCTTGATGGTTTGTCGGACCTTGTCGACGGAATCGGAGGAGGGAAAACCAAAGAAGAGAAGCTTGCGATTATGAAGGACAGCAGGGTCGGAGCCTTCGGTGCCATAACGCTCATGCTTTTCCTTCTGACCAAGTGGCGTATGGCCGCGGAGAGTATGGAAGCTGGCCTGGCCACGGTCCTTTTAGCGGCTCCGACGGCGGGACGTTGGGCAACATTGCTTGCCATTCGCCTCTTCCCCGCCGCCCGTCGTGAGGGTATGGGGCAGTTCTTCAAACGCTACGGTAAGTTTCGGGAAGTTGTAATCGGAGGAGTTTTTGCCATCCTTGTCGCGCTGCTGGTCTCCGGTCCCGCAGGACTCATAGCCGTCATGCTTGCGGTGGCATTGACAATGCTTGCTGCAGCGTGGGTCTCCTCCCAACTCGGGGGGCTTACCGGGGATGTCTACGGCGCGGTAATCGAATTCTGCGAACTTTGCGTACTCATACTCATCGTCCCCATCTCGAAATTTTTCTGACATGAAAACGATCATCCTGCTTCGTCACGCCGAATGCGAGGGAGTCGGTTATATCGGGCGGGGGAGCAATCCGCCCCTCTCTCAGGAAGGAAGAGAACGGGCCGGGGAGCTTATCGCCCCCCTGCTTACCTTTGCCCCAAAACAAATTTTCTCGAGTCCCCTGCTTCGTTGTCGTCAAACCATCGATCCCTTTTGGACCGCGAAGAAGGGAGAAGGTGGCTGTGCCATGGTAAGCTGGGACAAACGGCTCGAAGAGTTGGATTTCGGTCGCTGGGAAGGATGCCGATCAAAAACTGTCAAAGCACATGATCCGGATCTCTTTGACAGGTGGCTTACCGATCCAAGCTTCCCCGCGCCCGGAGGAGAAAGTCTCGCCATGCTTCAGGAACGGGTTGAAGCGTTTTGGAGACAGGAAATAGCAGGGGCGGAAGCCGAGAGAATTCTCATTCTCACCCACGGCGGCCCCATACGATGTCTTCTATCCCTGTTGGTCGGAAGGGGAACAGATGGTCACTGGCTCTTCTCCGTCGATCGGGGAAATTTCTGTACAATAAAAATTTTCGACGATGGAAATTACCTCATTGATGGGGTAAATCTTCATTAATGGCCAATGCCGTGGATCATGATAACCATGTGGTCGATCATGCCCAGCAATTCCCGCATATATTCTTCCACCGCCCGAACGCTGCCCGGAAGGGCAAAGATACTTGAGCTTCCCGATATGGCGCAGAGGCTTCTGGAAAAAAGGGCGTTTGGCTTTTCCGCCCCATATTTGAGACGAATATGGTCCATAACACCGGGCAGGATCTTGTCGGCGACGGCCATAACCGCCTCAGGTGTCACATCGCGGGGCCCGATACCTGTACCGCCGGTAGTAAAAATCAGATTATCTCCCGCTTCCACGGCACTCCGAAGAGCAGCCTCAATGGCAGCCTGATCATCGGGAAGAAGCTGGTAAATAGTTTTCAGATGGTAACGCTTCGTCGAAAAGCCTGCTTTTACCAATTCGGTGATTCTCGGGCCTGAGATATCCTCGTAGACACCGGCATGCGCCCTATCGCTGATGGTTATGACCCGAACGGTAAAGGGCCGGGGCAGATATTCCATCTCGGCCCCCTGTTGTATGGTGCCTTGCTTTATGACCCTGGCAAAGAGCCCTTCCTTGGGCATGACACACTTTCCCACCTCACGATAGATGGCGCAGTCGTCGCCGTGGCAGCTCTTTCCAATCTGTGTAATCTCCAGCTCAACATCGCCGATCCGAAATCGGTCCAGAACGGCGACATCGTTCAGATCTATCCCGTCGACGGTAATATTTTCACCGAATTCTCCCGGACCGATCTTTCTTGTCATGCGTTCTTCGAAACGTCTGATACTCGGGTTCCCGAGCAGACTAATCTGGCGATGCCAATCACCGGCATGGGCATCGCCACGAAAGCCGTGGTCATAGACTTCAATGTGAGGAACCGGATGCTTTGCCGTTCCCTTCTCCTCCGATATATTGATCGATTCAACTGTGATCTTCATTCGATTACTTCCTTCCGTTTTTCAACAAGGTGAATTCCTTCCATAACCATACCTTTATCCACGGCCTTGCACATATCGTATACCGTAAGCAGGGCCACATGCACGGCGGTCAGGGCCTCCATCTCGACCCCGGTCTTTCCGGTACACCGGGCCTCGCCCTCTACCATTACCCCGTCATCGGTGAGTTTGGTACGGACATCGACCTTGGTGAGGGGTAAGGGGTGGCAAAGAGGGATCAAATGATGGGTATGTTTTGCAGCCTGAATTCCCGCAATCTGGGCCACCGTCAAAACGTCCCCCTTTTTTACCTTATTCTCCCGTATAAGTGCCACCGTAGAGGGGGCCAGTCTAATACGCCCCGCCGCTATGGCGACTCGTCTGACAGGAACCTTGTCTCCCACATCAATCATGGACGCCCTACCCGTCTCATCGACATGGGTTAATCTTCCCTCCGCCTTTCTGATTTCACCGGAAGGGTCATATTCGCTCATAGCTATCCTCCGAGGCCATAGAAGGTATTTCCGCTGCCGGGAACACCACATTTCGGTTTACCGCGTACGGCGGCAAGGATTGCCTCCCGTGCGCCTAATGTCCTTACATCAAATCCTATATCATTGAAGAGGCAGGGGTAAATAACCCCGCGACTTGAAAGCCTGAGACGGCTACAGTGTGCACAATCCCCTCCCTCGCCCCCTTCGACAACGGTAAATTCACCGGCATGAAGATCCATCTGGTGAATAAAACGTACCTCAAATCCCTGTTCTTCGCCAAAACGGGCGACATCCCCGGCAGCCAGGGGGCCGGCATTAAAGGGAACCACGGCATTGAGCTTAATCGGCGAAAGCCCAGCAGCCTTTGCGGCGGCGAGCCCTTCAAGGACATCTTCTATCCGTCCACCCCTGGTTATCTCCGCATAACGGACCGGATCCATGGTATCCAGGCTGACATTCACCCGCATCAAGCCCGCGGCTTTCAGATCAGCGGCAAAGGCTGAGAGCAATATGCCGTTGGTGGTCATTGCAAGATCACGAAGGCCTTCGAAGGAGGCAATCATCGCCACCAGATCGACAATTCCTTTTCGAACCAGCGGTTCTCCGCCGGTCAACCTTATTTTGTCTATTCCCAGGGAAATGGCGACCTTCACGATATCACGAATTTCCTCAAGGGAGAGAATTTGATCATGAGGGATAAGGGGAACGCCCTCTTCCGGCATACAGTAGAGGCAACGTAGATTACAACGATCGGTAACCGATATACGAAGGTAGTGTATGTGACGTTTATATAGGTCTAACAACAACCATTTTTCCTTTCTTCATCTCTGATATTCCCCGATCAATTCTCATGAATCCATCGGCGGCAGGTAACGCCTGGAAATGGCCTGAGCCATGGTAGGCAATGGGCCTTGCGTAGCCATCGTCCCCGATGGCTACGGGAAACCACTCCTCACGCTCGGCATCACGGCGGAGAAACGCTTCCGCCAAGGGACAGAGGAGCATACGAGGCTGAAAGTGTGCCCCCATAAGGCGGTAGAGATAGGGTTTGACAAGCAGTTCCGTTATCACAAAACTGGAAACGGGATTTCCCGGAAGGCCAAAAAGATCGGCACGTTCTGAGACGGCAAAGGTCGACGGACGTCCGGGCTTCACTGCTATTCTGTCATAAAGGATGGTAAACCCGTTTTCGGTAATGGCATCGGGTGCAAAATCATAATCCCCCATGGAGACACCGCCGCTCATCAGTATGAGATCATTTTCCATAGCGGCATGCTTAAGCACGGAAGAAAGCTGCCCGACATCATCGGGAACGATACCGTAGTAGCGGGGGCGTATTCCCAAGTCTCCTAATTGAGCCATTGCCTGGTTCGCATTTGCGTTTCTAACCTGAAAAAGGTCAGGGTTTTCTTCAGGTTCTATCACTTCATTCCCGCTCGCAAGAAGACCGACCCTTGGAAGACGTTTCACCAAGGCCCTTGCATACCCGACCGAAGCAAGGAGAGCGATATGCTTGGACGAAAGGACGGTCCCGGCGCTAAGAACCAGCGAACCAGCCTTTACATCCTCACCCCGGGGACTAAAGTTGGAAGAACCGCCAATAATACGGTCATCCTCCAGAGTAACAAAGGTGGTGCCACCGTCGGTATGCTCTGCAGAGTACTCGACCATTGCAACCATGTCGGCCCCATCCGGCAATACAGTCCCCGTCATCACCTTGACACATGTTTCCGGTTCGACTTTCAGCCGATCACGACTGCCGGCTGCGCTGTCGCCGATAAGTCGCAACGTACCCGGAAGATCACACCTCCGGCAGGCATATCCATCCATAGCAACCCTATCAAAGGGGGGAAGCTCGCGGTCGGTACATATATCCATGGCAAGCACCCTGCCCCGGCATAGTCCCGGCTCCACCTCTTCAGTGGAAGCATATCTACCGGCAAGCTCAGCTGCCCTTGCAATGGTCAAATCATAAACTTCATTAAAATCCCGAAGTTGCTTATCATTCTTCTCTCTCACAGCGTATGAACTCCACGATGCATATTTTAGCGTCAGCCATTGTATCATGAAAGGATACAATGGAAAAGATAGAAGGTGGACTGCGAGTGGAGAATAAGAAGCAAATAGATATTTTTTCTTGACTAATTTGGTCAGAATGCATAAAATTTTATTACCAGGTATTTTCTATAATAAGGAGTGTGTTATGAAGCGAAAGATTCTTCTCATTTCATCCATTATGTTGTTGGCCCTTTCCGTCGGCCTATTTGCCCAACAGTCGACCAGGTCCGATGCCGATTTCGTAAAACAGGCAATGACCAGTTTTCAGCTTGATGCCGTTCGTCCCGCGTACATTGAAGCAGACAGAATGGAAGCAAACTATCGTTTTTATCCTGCCGTAAAAGGTGGTAAGGTTATCGGTTACCTCTGGTGGGCACGGGATTTTCGTATTGCAAACCACTTTGAGGACATCATTCTGTTGGTGAAAGCGGATGGGCAGAAGGCAAAGCTTGCCGATTTCTGGATTTCACACAACGATCATCATATGAACATGTCGGAACAGGCAACCAAAGATCAGTTTGCCGGTATGACCTACGACTCATCGATCGATACCGTTTCAGGCTCGACCCTCTCTTCCATGCAGGTGACCACAGCCGCGAAAACAACCCTTTTTGTTTTTGAAAAATACGTTATTGAAAAGGACCTGCTGAAGTAAACACGGCAAAACAATGAATGCAGCCGGTGCAGTATACCCTGCACCGGCCTTTTTTTATATTACTTCACCCCGCCGAAGGTAAGTCCGCTCACATAGTAACGCTGGAGGAAAAGAGATAAGGTTACCACAGGAATAATTGCAACCACTCCCATGGCGGCCATGTAGGTCCAGCCCTGCTGCAGCACTCCATAGGTACTGAGCATTCCAAGGGGAAGCGTTGCGGTATCCGGACTTGTCAGGGTAAGGGCAAAGAGGAAATCGTTCCAGGAAAAGATAAAGGCGAAGAGGGCCGAGGTAACAAGGCCCGGCTTGCTGAGGGGCACAGCGACAAGAAGAAAGGCCTGGATGGGTGTACACCCGTCGATACGCGCAGCCTCCTCAAGATCCTCCGGAATCGACTCGAAAATACCGCTCATAAGCCAAAAGGTAAAGGCAGCATTATAGACCGTATCAATAAGAACAACGGCAAACCTCGTTCCCAAGACCCCTATCGATTGCATGATGACCCGAAAGGGTAGAACGATGACAATGGTAGGTAAAGCTCTGGTAAGCAAAATTACTATAAGCAACAACCTCTTTCCGGTAAAGTTGACCCGTGAAAAGGCATAGCCTGCGGGAACACCAATGATAAGGGAAAGGACCATGGTCCCTAACGAAATGATGAGGCTGTTCAGCGTCCAGGTAAGCACCGGCATCTGGGTAAAGATATAAGAAAAATTCTTCCATGTAGGCTTCGAAAAGAGCTGAGGAGGAAGCTTAAACATGGCAATACGCTGAGCAAGACTGGTTGTAAGAATCCAGACCACCGGCAGCATAAAAAAGATTACCAAACAAATAACGACCAGAGTGCGCAGGGTCCAGAGCGTATATTTGGTTCCGTTCGTATATCCGGCTACCGCCATGTCAAGCCTCCTTTCCCTTGTATAAGGACTGAACGAAGAATACTCCGGCTATGACGCCGAAAACCAAAAGGACATTGGAAAGAGCGGCAGCATAGCCAATCTTCAGATGCTGCATACCAACCTCGTAAATCCGCAGGTTTGCGACGGTCGTTGTCGTCCCCGGACCGCCACCGGTTATTGCCCAAATAATGTCGAAAATCTTTAGGGCATCAAGGGTACGTATCAAGAGCGCGACCACCAACGTGGGGCGTAACAGGGGAAGGGTTATCCGAAAAAAGATTTGCAAGCGGGAAGCGCCGTCCAGCATGGCGGCCTCATAGGGGTCCTTCGGAAGGCTCTTAAGGCCGGCAAGGATAACAATAACCATCAAGGGTGTCCATTCCCACACATCAACCAAGATTACCGAAAAAAGGGCGGATGATCGCTCTACGGTCAAACCGCGCCCGATATCCAAACCAATCTTCCGAAGATAGTAGGTATACATGCCTAAATCGGGGTGATACAAGGCCTTCCACACCAAACCGGCGACGAGGGGAGTAAAAACGGTGGGAATAAGAATGATGGTCCTGATACCTTGCATCAACGGATGCTCATTGTTCAAGAGAAGTGCTATGATCATTCCCAGGACCAATTCGGCAACCACTGCCGCAACAACGAATACCATGGTGGTTATAAGCGAGCCCATGTATTGGGAATCATTCAGCATGGCACGGTAGTTACCAAAACCAACGAACTGCGCCTGACTACCCAACCGATAATCAAAAAAACTGATATAGATATCGTAGATTACCGGGTATAGAAAGAAAAAAAGAAGATAGACGGTGATTGGAACCAGAAACCACATGAGCGACCGGTTCTTCTTCGTCTTAATAAATCCTGTTGTATCTGTTTCCATTCTCGTCTCCTGCTGTTATCAAGCCGGAGGAGCAGATATCCACTCCCCCGGGAAACATATCAGTTCTTAATGGAGAGCAGGCTATTTCAACGCCTTGATCTCTTTTGCAGCCTCGGAGAGAGCCTGCTCCGGAGTCAACTCGTGGGTAATGGCCTGGTTGATCCGCAGGGCAAGAATCGACTGGATCTCATTCGAGTTGGGGTCTCTGGGGCGATAATCGCCGTTCCCATTTTCAAAAACCGTGAGGATCTCACCGAGCCAGGGCATCTGTTTTTCCAGATCAGGATCGGTAAGGGTAGAGCGACGGATTGGAGCTCCGTCATGAAGCATCCACTCTTTCTGTGCTTCCTTCCCGGTAATAAACTTAATGAAGGCCCAAGAAGCCTCTTTTTGTGCATCGGAGATATCGGCATTTATACCGACGCCCCAACCACCAAAACCGTATTCGGCAGCAGTGCCTTCGACACGAGGAGAGGGGGTCATTCCGGTTTTTCCGGCAACAAGACTAATCTCTTCGTTCTCATATCCTGCTCGTGCAATACTCCAGGAGGACTGCATAACGGCCTGGCCGGTACGATATGCGGTTTCCCGGTCGTCCCACCAGTATCCAATGGCTCCAGGTGGTGCCCATTTATCGAAAATATTGACAAAGAACTTCAAAGAAGCAAGGGAGGCAGGACTGTCGACTACAACATTTCCATTTGCATCGAAAATCGCCGCTCCGAAACTGCGCATATACTCCATCCAATCCTGGGCCACGGCAGAACCTCTGGCACCGTTTGCAACCAAGCCGTAGAGGTTTTCATCGGGCCGGGTAAAAAACTCGGCAGCATCGCCAAGCTGCTTGATTGTCGTCGGGGGAGCCAGCTCATAGCCATACTTAGCCTTGAAAGCCGACTTCTCTTTCGGGTCGCTAAAAAGGTCTTTTCGATAGATCAGACTGTTGGCATAACCTGCCATGGGAAAGGCAACCTGCTTGCCGTTCCAGGAGCCGAGGGTCCAGGTAACCGGCATAATGTCGTCATAGTCGATTTCCGCCTTGTCCCGATTGATCATCGGCGTCAGATCCTCTGTCCAGCCGTTTTTGGCAAATTCTCCGGACCACATAATATCAACAGTCAAAAGATCATACTGTTTCGTATCGGTGGTGAAATCCTGGGTAATCTTCTGATAAAGTTCGGTATACCCGAGGATATCGACATTGACCTTTGCTCCGGTCTTCTGCCCGAATTCCTGCGCCAAAACCTTCGTGTAATCGGCGAACTGGTCCGCCATAACGGCAAAGCGCAGTTCCACCCCCGCGTAGGGAAGATCGCTTCCACCACCGGCTGGTGCTGCTGCTTCCTGCTTTCCACCGGCAAAAAGCATGGTCGAACATAGCAGCATTCCGGCTGCCATTCCCATAAGTCGTTTCATATTCATCGCTACCTCCTTATATGACTATCGATCCGAATGCCTACCCTGTAGGTATCCGGCCGAAGCGATGCCGTAAAAGCCTCCTGCGCCTTTTCCATCGGAAAAATTTCCGAGATAAAGGGTTTAGGATCGATCAACTTTGCGGAAAGTAATCGTGTCGCCCGAAAAAAATCCACCGTCGAAGGACTGTATGAGCCAGTTATCACGTACTCCTTGTAATGAACAGCATTCGGATCGGTGGGGATGGGCTCATTGGGATGGAATGAACCGTACAGTACCAAGGTTCCCATTTTCCGCAGCATCGATACCGCGGAAGCAGCCACAGAACTTTTCGTCACTG
The DNA here is from genome assembly GCF_000378205.1 of Sediminispirochaeta bajacaliforniensis DSM 16054. Taxonomy (NCBI): domain Bacteria; kingdom Pseudomonadati; phylum Spirochaetota; class Spirochaetia; order Spirochaetales; family Spirochaetaceae; genus Sediminispirochaeta; species Sediminispirochaeta bajacaliforniensis. The sequence goes on from NZ_KB899413.1 coordinate 89,983, forward strand.
TACTAAATACGGCTTCGACCCCTTCGCCATCGGTAAGCCGCAGGACCTGTTCGACAGGATCGGAAGCCAAAGGATCCACACCGAGATGAGCGCCAAGACTGAGAGCAAGCTCTCTTCTCGTTTTATCGGGTTCGACCACAATAACGCGGGCACCACGCAAGCGGGCGAGCAGTGCGTGAAGCTGCCCCATAATTCCCGCTCCGATAACGGCAACGGTGTCTCCCAAATTAAGCTCCACCCGTCCCATGCTGTGGACACAGCAGGCAAGAGGTTCGGCAAAAGCGGCACAAACGGGATCAAGATCAGCGGCAACGGGAAAAATCTTGGAAACATCGAGGGTGATGTATTCAGCCAGTCCCCCGCTTCCCGCCATCCCGCCGTAACTCCGCTTCTTTGCTGTTCCTGTGCATTGGTTCGTATGCCCCTGATAACAGTATGAGCAGTGCCCACAATGATCGAGGGTCTTAAATACGACCTTATCGCCGACCTTAAACGAGGTGACGGTTCCTTCGGGGATCTCCTCAATTGTTCCTGATGCCTCGTGGCCGGGGACGAAGGGCAGCGTCGTGCTCGAATCTCCGCCGAACATGCGTTGCTCCCAGGTACACAAAAGGCAGGTGTCGATCTTTATCAGGACCTCGCCGGCCATTGCCTCAGGGCGGGGCACCTCACGAATTTCGGCACGTTCCTTACCCGTTATTGCTACAACCTTCATCATCCCAATGCCTCCTATAGATTAGAGCCGACTTCTCCGGCGCTCTTTCCCTCGTGAACCAATTCGACCAAGGCCTGGGTAACGGCACCGGGATCCGGATGTTTCCAGACGTTTCTGCCGATTGCAACGCCGGAAGCACCGGCTTCCATCGCCTGCTCGATTATCAGAAAGAGCCCTGCAAGATTCGAGGATTTTTCTCCTCCGAGAATAACAACGGGTCGGAAACAGCCGTCGACCACGCTCTTAAACTCTTTGGGCGTACCGGTATAGACGGTTTTGATGATATCGGCCCCGCATTCCGCCCCTATTCTTGCAGCAAGGCGGATATTTTCCACGCTGTTGGGAGGTTCCGGAGCAAAACCACCGGGCAACATCTCGGCCATCAGAGGCATCCCCCATTTTCGTGCCTCCACCGCATAACGAGACAGTTGGGTCAAGGTGGCTACTTCGTTTTCAGCGCCGGGAAACCCCATACATGCACAGCCGTCGCTTCCTATCCTTACCGCATCCTCCGGAGAGAATACCTGGTTACCGGCAGGATTTTTCGATAATGCACTGTTCCCGCCGTCAAGCCGAAGAATCAGACCTGTTCCGGAAATTTCTTCTTCATATCGTGTTGCTATCCCGTAACTGGTCAGGATGGCGTCCGCCCCTCCCGCAACGATCTTCTGCAGGACATCTCCCGTCTTGTTCAAATTAGGCAATACCGACAAACCTGTCCCGTGGTCCATTGCCACAATAACTGTCCGGCCGTCGCCGCGAAAAATTTTGTTCATGCGTCTCATTTTCTTCTCCTTTCCTCTGCCAGCAATTTCATTTCATCCTTCACGATTTCATACAACCGGCGATAAGAACCGGCAAGTCTCCCATACTGTTCGTTCACGGCCGGATCCGGTTCAATGATACGTTCGATCTTTGCAAATCGCTTTGTAAGCTCACAAAGCGATCCCTGTCCGGAACCGAAGGCCGCCAGAATCGCGGCGCCCAGGGGCGATGCGTCCTTTTCTTTCATGACCGCAAAAGGCGCCCCGGTAATCCCCGCCTTCATACCGAGCCAGGGGAGATTCCCTGCCCCCCCTCCGACGGCTCTGACAATGCTACCTTCAATCTCCGGGGTGATGAGGGAGAGACATTGCCCCACCGCACAGGCAGTTCCCTGAAGTACGGCATGCATCACAGCCCCTGCATCATGACTGCTGCGAAGACCGATAAAAAGGGCAGAAGCATCTTCATCCCAGATCGGACTCCGCTCCCCTATGAGATAGGGAAGAAAGATAAGCGGGATCGGTCCGGAAACATGGTAGCCCTGTTTCCAGCGATCGACAGATAAACCGAGCAGCTGCTCCGCCCAGCGAATGCTTCCCCCTGTAAAGGAGATGGTTTCGATACGATAGCTTTTGTCGGGGATCACATGCGCCAAGGGCTCCTCACCCTCGGCCCGGCAGATACTCAGGCAGGTGGAGGTCCCTGAGCCGTCAACCAACATCCCCTCTTCTACTGCTCCCGCTCCCAAAGCTTCGCACCAGGCATCTATCCCTCCGCCGAAAATCGGTATTCCGTCCTCAAGCCCGCAGGCCTTACTGAAGGCGGTACCGGTACGCCCCACCTCTTCCCAGGAATCAAGAACCTCCGGAAAAAAGCGTTCGTCGATGCCGAATAAGGGCTGACGCCAGGTAGATGCATCGGCATCGTAAAAGCCAAGGGTCGTTGCCGTCGAACGGTCGGTAAAGATTCGGCCGCACAAAAGATAAAGGGCGAAATCCTTCGGATAAAGGGCCCTCTCGCCGTGCCACACAGAACCGAGGCGGCGCCAGGCGGATAAAACCTTGGCCTCCCAACATTCGCCGGTTTTCGAAAAGCCGGGGATGGCAGCCGCAATCTCTCCCGCTTCCACCGAAGCGGAGGCATCCTGCCAGGTCAGGAAACTCGGCTCGGCCTCTCCCCGATCATTGAGCACCACTAAACTGGGACCATGTCCCGAAGCCGAAAGGGCTTTGATCGCCTCTCCCGAAGAACGGGCGAAATTCGTCGCTTCTCCGAGTAAGCGACTCAAGGCGTCCATCAACGCCCTGCTTTCCTGACAGCCTACACTTCCGTGTAATCCCTCGTAGCCTGCCGAAAAAGTTTTCACACTTCCCGCTTCGGAAAGTAGTGTGCACTTTACGCTGCCGGTACCGATATCAAAACCCAAAAACATGCGCTACCTCTTGAGCCGCACAATATATTTATAACGATCGGCGCGGTACACTCCCTCGGCATATTCGATCGGAAGGTTACCCTCGGCAAAGGTCGTATGTCGAATAATTAGAGTCGAATCGCCCTCCTGAAGATGGAGAAGAGCAGCCTCCTCACCCTGGGCACAACTTGCCTCGATACTCTTTTCAGCACCGATAATCTTCAACTTGTGGTCCTTTTCGAAAATTTCATAGATGGATCTGGTAAAGTCCTCGTCCTCACCAATACCGAGCTCGGCCCTGATATAGCTTTCAAAAACGGCAACGGGCTCGTCATCGATAAGACGAAGTCGTTTGATATAAATCAGTGTATCGGAAACGGGAATCTTCAGATGCGCCCCGATTCTTTCCGAAGCGCTAATCCGCTCGGCACGGAGGACACGGGTTTCAATCCTGCCGGGGTCTGTTCCCAAATCCCTCATCTTTTCGGTAAAGCTTTTGAGACGGGAAAAATCCTCGACGATTCGGGGTAAGGCAACCATGGTACCATGGCCCTGCTTTTTTACCAAAAGATCCTCGAAAACCAGGCCGTTAATGGCATTTCTGACCGTAATTCTACTGACACCGAACCGTTCCTGTAGTTCCTTTTCACTTGGAATAAGGTCTCCCGGTTTGTACTCCCCGGCTCCAATTTGTTTGCGAAGAATCTCCTGCAACTGGAAATAGAGGGGGACAGGGCTGGAAGGATCAAGTCCGCTGTTTTGTTTCACAGACACCTCACAAATAATATATCGTTATTTTGTTATAACGATATAACCTTTACAAAAATAATATACCGACCTTTCTCTCTTGTCAAGGAAAGATAGCCATCAATCCGGGAGCGCTTAGCGCCCCCGGTGATATTCACCCCCTCCCTCTTTTCGTTCCAACAGGCCGTAATCGATGAGATAACGCCGTATGGTGACATACTCATCGGTGATGGATCCGAGAATATCATTCACCTCGACTTCAGAATAATGCTTCCCCGCTTCAAATCGGCGAACGATCCGATCGAGAATAAGGAGTTTTTCTTTTTGTTTTTTTGGCCATTTTTTCAAGCATACCACATGTCCGTCGGCGGCACGATCAAGACATTTCCGCATGATTGTTTCTGCCTCCCGGCGAGTTACCACGGTACGGTCGTCATGGACCGACAAGCCGGCGGCAAAGGAGTACAGCCCATCTTGGTCATTACCCTCTTTTTCTCTTTTTTCCAAGAGGTTGAGGATAGCCAACTGAATTAAGGCCTCCCTTCTCCTGCGACGGAATTGGAAACGATGATTTCGAACGGTCGATGTCGCCTTTCCGCCGCTCATCGCAGCAATTTCCTGATCGCTTTTCCCTTCATACATAAGAGAAAGCATGTCACACTGTAGTTGAGAAAAACCGTGAAGCTCTTTTCCGGCCTTAAGAAGAGCGGCGAAGACCCCTCCATGACGTTCCTGCAGATGATAACGCATGGAAGCCTCGGCATCCAGCAAAAGATCATCCTGGGGATATACACGTCCCTTTTCACGGACCATGCTGCAGAAAAGACAACAACAGAGCTCTCCCCCTGGTGAAGACTCGATCCGGTAACCGCGGGAAAGATCTTCCTGAATGGTCTTTGATAGATAAATATCGTTATTGTTTAACATAAAAAAGACAATACGATATGTTGTTTAATTAATCAAGTACCTATATTTCGACAATAGCCCCATCTGCAAAAGAAAGAGTCACACCACTGGTTGCTTTTTTATAGAGTCGTAAGTCATCCATCATCTGGACCGATACACGCGGAACAAGCTGCCCATGTATCGTGATTTTCAAAAGTTCGGGATTGTGCTGATAGACCGCTTTCTTCCGTCGATCCAGCTCAAGAAAAAGCTCCTCTCGTTTGGCGGTATGCATCTTTAATTCAACAAGTTTTCCTTTCAATTTTGCACGTTGATCCGGTCGCATATTTATAATTCGGTCCTTTGCCTTTGACAGATCCAGATCAAGTCCGATATGACTCATGAGCTTATTGATATGAAGCTCAAGAGCCGCTATTGCCTCCTCGATATTTCGAAGGGATTGTTCCGCATAGCTGTTGTAACCGGCAATGAGAGAGGTATCCTGGACCAAAGAACCGACACTGTGAAGGCGAAGTTCCAGCATTGCCGCGCAACTACCGCCGCTCACGGCCTGGTGCCGTTCCTTTATTCCCTTACCAAAGACGGAAAGAACTCCTCCTGCAAAAAGATGTGCATTGAGTGCATACTTGTTGATCAGCAGATTACCTTCACAATAGACACGGGCATCCTGTACAAAGCCGAAAGCGGCATCCCCTCCCGCCTGGATCTTGGTATCGGAACCAATGACACCACCTTGAACAGAAAGATTACCTTCGCTTCGAAGCTCCACACCGTTTTCCACCAGGCCGGTAATGAAGACCGATCCTTTGGAAAAAACGGAAAAACCGCTTAGTACCGATCCCTTGATGAGTACATCTTTTTCATAGACGACGTTGCCAGTTTTCAGATCGACATTGCCTTCGACGACCATAAGCTCGGTAACAGACACACTGTGATCGGAAAGATGAACCACGCCACCGATGGCCGCAAAAAAACAGGTCACGCCATCTTTTGATTCGGCCCGGATATTTTCTTCTCCGCTAAAGGGACGATCCTTACCGGGATCAACCTCGATACGCTTGCCGTCGACGGTAACGCCTGTTCGTCCAGCCGTCGCCTCTTCTTTTTCAACCAGAAGCTGATCGGTAGAGGCGACAATATAGTGATGGAAATCCCGATAATCGACCTGATCGAGCAGAGAATCCACGGGCGTCTCTTCCTTAACCAGAACACGAATCCTGGCATCTCTGCCGGGAATCGGCTCAAGGCCTCTGATTAATGGGGTCTCAACCTCAGGCATAGAGGGAAGCTGCGCAGCCTCTTCTGGAGAGAGAATGGTAATATTCGGATCAAGGTTGCTGCGGCGGCGTGTTTCACAGAAGGTTGAAAGGTGGAGGGAGAGGCCCTCACTGCCGTCGCACAGTGGCAGTTTTCGAAAACTGAGAAGATAGGGAGAGAGTCGAAGAATCGGAGAAATAACGGTAAGGCCCTCATTCCACACAAGATAGCCGGAGAGCTTTGCCTGGTACAAAAACCATTTTCCATCCCGTGAAAACTCGATACTTTGGCGGTCAAAGGGGAGTTGCCGAGAAAGGGAAAGCCCCTCTGCAGAAGCAACATCGGCCATAAGACGGCAGACAGGATCACCTTCGGCAAGAAAAACGGTTTTGGGAAGCTGGTCGAACGCTTCTCCTCCGCCCTCCGGTGCCATTGCAGTATAAAGCCGCATAAGAGATTCCCTAAGTTGAAGAAGATCTTTCAGGCTGTGAATATCTTCAAATCCCGTCACTTCAAGCAGCGTGTCATCAGGTAGCGGCATCGGCTTCCTCGATCATCATATCGATGGAACTGATAATTTCGGACGAGGATCCGACAAGTTCCTGCTGAGAAAGATAGAGCCGTATCCCCGAGAGTACATTTGCCATCCGGTGAAGCAGGGCCGGAACATCGCCTCGGCCCGCTCCGGTAAGAGACAGGATACCAAGAAGCCGATCGCGTCTAAGAAGGGGGATATAAAGATCGGCACCGGATACTACGGCCTTCAGGCTCTTTTTCAGCTGATCAAGAATTTTCTCCCCGATTTCCACGGGGGGCACCCCCTTCTGTGAGGTAAAACTGTTTCCACTCACTAAGGAGTAGGCTAAAACAGGAACATTCCCTGCAAGTTTAGAAATAATGAGAGCCCCCTGTTCCAGGATATCCTGCTCCCCAGTGCCCTTGAGAATGGAATTAAGAAGCAGATTGCTGGCCTTAATCTCCCAGGTGCGTGCCTGAACGATCTTCTCTAAATTTTCATTCAACTCTTTCAGAGCTTCATTTTTCTCTTTCAGCTCCTGCAACATCTCTTTTTCCCGAATGCGCCGTTCGTACATCTCGCATGCATTCATCAAGGTGATCATGAGGTCGGCCTCTCTCCATGGTTTGGTAATATAGCTATGGATATGGCCGCCGTTCACGGCGCTCATAATGTCGTCGATATCCGAATAACCGGAGAGGATAATCTTCACACTCAAAGGATCAATCTCGTTTGCGGCACGGACAAGCTCGACCCCGTTCATCTCCGGCATCCGCATATCCGAAACAATCACGCTCAAGCGCTCTTTTTTTATGATCTCGAGCCCTTCTTTGGCGCTGGATGCAAAAAAACAGGTGTAGCCGGTCTTTCTCATCAGCCGGCCGAGCGCTTTCAGAATATTTTCTTCATCATCGACAAAAAGAATCGTGTGATCCATTTTTACTCCTCAATCGATTCCAAATTTCTGGGAATGGAAACGAGAAAACAGGCACCGTTTTCCGAAGGTTTCACCTCCAGCTTTCCCTTATGCTTATTCACAATAATATCATGGGCCAGGGTCAGCCCAAGTCCGCTACCGCCGCCTATCGGTTTGGTCGTAAAAAAGGGATCGAATATTTTTCGCACATGTTCTTCACTGATTCCGGGGCCATTGTCACAGATGCGGAAGTAGCTGTACTTGTTGTCCTGACTTGTTTCAATAGTGATCAAGCCCCGTTCGGCCCTCCCCTTCTTTTGCTGGATAGCCTCTACTGCATTGATCAGAAGATTCAACAGGACCTGGTTTATCTCGGCAGCAATACAGAGAAACTGCTGAACCTTACCGTAGTGTTCTTCAATATCAATCGAATACTTATACTCGTTTTTTGAAATGATAAGGGTGTCTTTTACTGCAGCGTTAAGATCATAGTAGCTCAGCCGGTCGGTTTGATCCTTACGGGCAAAGCTTTTAAGACTTCCGAGAAGTTTCTTGATGCGATCGATACCCTCATGATTTTCCTGTTCAATGGAAGTGATATCGTCGAAAACGAAATCAAGGTCAAGCCGCTTATCAAGCGACTGGATCTCGGAGATCTTAAGAGCGGGCTCACCTTCCTGTCCGTAGAGTTCCCTCACGGTGGTAACGAAACTCTTCAGATCCTTAAAATGATTCATCAACACGGTAACATTATTGAAGATAAAACCGAGGGGATTGTTAATCTCATGGGCCATACCGGCAGCAAGAAGCCCCAAAGCCGCCATCTTTTCCTGGGAAAGCATCGAGGCATAGGCCCTGTTCAGCTCCTCATTTAATTCGCTCAACTCCATGTTCATCTGAAGCTGGCCGGTAAAAGCCTCGGTTTGGAGTGTCGTATCCTTGATATGGAAATAGTACATCTGGGGTTCATCGTCACCGTACGAGAGGGCGAAAATCGAAGCAAGTCCGGAAATATGTCCGCCCCCCTTTTGGTTTAAAAGCAACTCGAATTCGGTAATGGAGTTCCCCGTGGCCAGCTCACCTGCAATATACTTCATCGCCTCTTCCGAAAGGATAAAAACGGTATCGATATCTTCATTCAGGGCTTCATCCTTGGAAGCGTATCCGAGCTTAAGGTAGCCTGCGCTATTGATGTCGGCAATGTGCCATGTACTGTCCACGCAGATAACAAGATCGGGGTTGCTGTTGTAATAGCCTTCAAACTGTGTATACATCTGCAAGAGCTGGAGGATGCTTGATTTATCAAAGGGCAGGGCTATAAAGGTGATGGAATTTTCCAGATGGCCTAATCTCTCAAAACAGAGGTAGGAGACCTTTCTTTTTCCGAAAAAAAAGGGCTTTATAGAAACACTTTCGTTGGTCAGCTGAGAGAACATGGTTTGTGGATATGAAGCCGGGAAGGTTTTGGGGAAGACATCGCTCAGGCGAACGGGATCGGAAAGCCCGGAAAGATCGATGATGCGTCTAAGTTGATCATTCGTATTGGAAAGAACCCCCTCATGATCGTATTCTCCCTTTAAAACCTCAAAGGGACTATTCGGGATAGAGGAAAGTTTATTGAAAACGCTAAACAGTCTCATGCTTCATACTTCTCCAAAATATCGATGATATCCTCAACATCGCAAGGCTTCTCAAGAAAAAAGTCGATACCAAGTTCATCGGGAAAGCTTGCACCGACCTCTCCGCTTAAAATAATCGTTACGAGGCCGGGAACGCGTTCCTTCAGCAACCTGATCAAGTCCATGCCGGAAAGTCCCGGCATCATGGCATCCGTAATCAAAACATCAGGGAGAATATCGGAGGCGAGGACCTCGTTTCCGTTATTGAAAAAGGAGAAATCAAACTGTTTTCGATAATACTGAAGCAAGCGACGAAAACTATTCAGTATACTTGTATCATCGTCAACCAAAAACACCTTCAGCATGCTCTCATCCTTTCGGAACCTCGATGGTGAATGTGGTACCCTCTCCGGAAAGAGAATCCACATGGATCGAACCCCTATGCTTACCGGTTATGGCCGTATAAACAAGAGCAAGGCCCTGCCCCGTGCCCTTGCCCGGAGGCTTTGTGGTAAAAAAAGGCTCAAATATCCTACTTTTCACCTCTTCGGTCATCCCCATACCGTTGTCGCTGATATGAATTACCACCCTGCTGCCAGCCTCTTCAAGTTCTATCTCAATAATCCCCTTGGAAAGAGCGTCATCGCCGAATCGTTCTTCTATGGCATGGGTAGCGTTTATAATCATATTGACCATGGCCTGAGAAAAGAGCGAAGGGAAGCCCTGAACCATGATAGGCTTTTCCGAAAAACGGGTATGAAGTCGGGCTATATGTTTCCACTGATTCTCGGAAATCGTCACTGCATCCTCAAGGGCCTGTGTGGGAGAAAAGGGCACCGGCTTATCATAGCCCGGATGTGCATAATTACGGAGAGATCGAATGATGCTGGTGATACGATCGATTCCTTCTATGGATTGGTGAAGGACCTCCGGAAAATCCTCCAGGGTCGAAAGAATCTCCCTCTTTCCCTCGCTTCCCGGCGTGTTAAACCAAGAACGTAGCTCATCACTACAGGCATTCAGATATTGCAGATTGTTCTTTATAAATTGGACAGGGGTATTGATTTCGTGGATAATCCCCGCAGCCATCTCTCCTATGGCACGGAATTTCTGACTTTCTTCATTTTGTCGCTTTATCTCCCTGGTTTCGGTAATGTCCTTTCCATCGATAAGAAAACCGGCATGAGTACCGCTTTGGAGATAGATCGGAACAACATTCAACCCGATATATCGTCCGATATCATTCTCCTGTCTGATGTAAAGGTCGGGGAGAAATACCTGCCATCGTTTTTCCACCGCTTCTTTGACGGCCTCCATGACCGGTTTTATAAATTGAGGAATGGCTATAGCGCTTAGTTTTCGTCCCCGGACAGAGGACTCTTTTATATTAAAAAACTGTTCCGCTTTCTCGTTCCAAAATTTAATGTGAACATCGGCATCGGCAATAATGATAATGGTATCGGTGGATTTGAGAAGATTTTGAAAAAATGTGAGGATCTCTTCAGAACTCTCGATTTCCATGTGTCGCTCCCTGCTCAAAGGTGTCTTTCAAACAATCCAGACCCTTTCTCTCACAATTTTATATGTCGAAAGCAGAAAACGCAAATAAAGAAAAAATATATTGGTATTAATGCACCAATACATACAAAAATAGCGGCGATCCCAGAAGGGCCCGCCGCTATACGTGATAAAAAAGTTACCTCAGGAGAGTCGTTCGATCACCGCGTCAGCCATCTGGCGGGTTCCGACAGATGGGCCGCCACCGGCTACGTCGCCGGTGCGAACGCCGTCGTTTAAGGCAGCCTCAATGGCAGCTTCAACGGCACGTGCGGCATCCACCCGGTCGAAGGAATATTCGAACATCATGGCTCCAGAAAGGATCTGGGCAATCGGATTTGCAATGCCCTTTCCCGCAATGTCGGGTGCAGATCCCCCGGACGGTTCAAAAAGATTCACGCTTTCACCAATGCTTGCCGAAGGAAGCATTCCCAGGCTGCCTGCAAGGGCCGCCGATTCGTCGGAGAGGATGTCACCGAAAAGATTCCCCGTTACGACAACATCGAAGCCTCCTGGATTAAGGATAAGCTGCATGGCAGCATTGTCAACATACATATGGTTCAGCGCAACGGAAGGGTAATCGGCTCCCATTTTTGCCACCACAGTACGCCAGAGGATGCTGGCGGAAAGTACATTTGCCTTGTCCACACTGGTCAATGTTCCCCTGCGCCGAGCTGCCGCCTCGAAGGCCACCTTTGCAATTCGGCTCACCGTCTCTGCCTCATACAGCATCGTATCGAGGCCATGGCTCTCATCAAGCTCTTTCGGCTCTCCAAAGTAGATTCCCGAAGAAAGCTCTCTGACCGTTAACAGATCGACACCCGATCCCGAAGGAATCCGAACCGGACACTGATCAAAAAGCGCGGGATAGAGGCGAACCGGCCGCAGGTTTGCATAGAGCTTGAGGGCCTTGCGAATGGCAAGCAAGCCACCCAACTCCGGCCGCTGTTTCGGCGGCAAGTTGTCCCATTTCGGTCCGCCGACAGAACCGAGGAGAACGGCATCCGCAGAGCGGCAGAGGTCGAGGGTTTCATCAGGAAGGGGAGATCCCTTAGCATCGATGGCGGCCCCACCGATAAGCGCCTGGTCGAATTCCATCGCTATGTCATACTTCTTTCCGGCCGCCTTGAGGACCCGAAGGCTCTCGGTCATGACCTCCGGACCGATACCGTCTCCGGGAAGGACTGCAACACGAAAGGTCTTCATGCTCCCTCCTTCATCAATTCGGCCTTGGCATAGGAAAGCCACCCCCCGTAATCGATCACCTTTTTCAAAAACTCAGGGTAGGGATTGAACGTAAACTCTTTATTCTTCGTAAGGTTACGCACAAGACCCCGATCAAAATCGATCTCGACCTCGTCGCCCTCGCCGAATTGGTCGGCTTCGGGAAGCTCAATGATGGGAAGACCGATATTGAAGCTGTTGCGCAGGAATATCCGAGCAAAGCTCTTGGCGATGACGCAGCCGATACCCGAGGCCTTGATCGATATGGGGGCATGTTCGCGGCTGGAGCCGCAGCCGAAGTTTTCACCGGCAATCATAATCGATCCGGAAAGATCGTCCCTGCGACCGAAGCCGCTTCTGGCATCCTCCATGCAGTAGAGAGCCAACTCTGCCGGGTCGCTGGTGGAAAGGTAGCGTGCGGGGATGATCTCGTCGGTATTCACGTTATCCCCAAAGACAAAGCAGCTGCCCTTGCGTTTCATAGTGGTATTACTCATTTACGCCCCCTCACGGATGTCGGTGATGTAGCCGGTAATCGCCGAATGCGCGGCGACCGCCGGTCCTGCAAGATAGACCTTACTTTTTAGATGCCCCATTCTTCCGACGAAGTTTCGGTTTGTGGTACTCAAGGCAACCTCATCCTCGGCAAGGATCCCCATGTGGCCGCCAAGGCAGGGACCGCAGGTTGGTGTGGAGAAGGCACATTCGGCATCTACAAAAATCGAGGCGAGGCCCTCCTCCACAGCCTGGCGATAGATCTTCTGGCTTCCCGGGAAGATGATACACCTCACGGATGGCGCAACCTTTTTTCCTTTCAGGATTTCGGCAGCTACCCTGAGGTCTTCGATCCTTCCGTTGGTACAGCTTCCGATGACGACCTGATCGATTTTCACCTTCTCCTTCTCTGCCTCTGCCGCACTCTTACCGTTGGAGGGAAGGAAGGGGTATGCAACCATGGGAGGAACATCGGAGAGATCGATATCAATGCTGCGTTCCCAGGCGACATCCTCGTCGGCCGCAAAGGGCTCAACCTTGATACCTCGCTCCGCTTCGTAGGCAATGGTGATGTCATCTACGGGAAAAAGTCCAGCCTTACCGCCGGCCTCAATAGCCATATTGCTGACGGTAAAACGGCTGTCCATGGAAACATTGGCGACTCCCGGACCGGTGAATTCCATTGCCCGATAGTTGGCCCCATCTACTCCGAGGATGTGAATCAGATAAAGTACCAGATCCTTTCCAGCCACACCCTTTCGAAATTTTCCTGTAAGCCGGACTTGTATGGCTGAAGGGACCTTGAACCACGCCTTGCCGGTGAGATACACACCGGCAAGGTCCGTAGAGCCGACACCGGTAGCAAAGGCACCAAGGGCCCCGTAGGTGCAGGTATGGCTGTCCGCGCCGACAACCAAATCACCGGACTTTACGATCCCCATCTCCGGCAGGATCACATGCTCTATTCCCATACGTCCCACTTCGAAGAAGTGTTTCACGCCCTGCTCATTGGCAAAATCCCTCACCAGCTTCACCTGCTGGGCGGACTTGATATCCTTGTTCGGCGCAAAATGGTCGGGAACAAGGACCACACGGTCGGGGTAACGAAGGTTTTTCCCTCCCGCCTTCCGAAACTCGTTAATGGCCACCGGGGCGGTAATATCGTTTCCCAGGGCGACATCAACATCGAGCATCAGGTACTCTCCCGGGCTGACCCTTCGGTCCGCCTTTCGGGAGAAAATTTTCTCACTCATACTCTGGCCTGTTGCCACATCAATCTCCTTTACTCAAGTGTATTGTCTCATCACGTTTCGTTGCTTCATGTTTTTGTATGTCCACTTCTCACCGCTTACGCAGCTCAAAACGATTAACAGCATTCAGGTAGGCCATGGCAGAGGCCTCGATAATATCCGTTGACGAGGCCTTTCCCCCGTAGGTAGCGCCCTCTATCTCAACCTCAAGCTTTACCTCTCCCTGAGCATCCTTTCCCGATCCAATGGCGTGGATAATGTACTCTTTCAGTTTGGCGTTTATGCCGACACACTCATCTATGGCATTAAAGACCGCATCAACGGGGCCATCGCCGGTTGCCGAGGCAACCTTTTCTCCTGCCTCGGAACGTACCTTTACCGTGGCTCCGGGGATGAGACTGTTACCGGTAAATGTATGAAAATACAACAGGGAGAAGCCCTTCACCACCCCACCTAAAACGGTACCGACGATGGAAAAGAGATCTTCGTCGTACACCTCTTTCTTTTTATCCGCAACCGCGGTAAAGCGGGCAAAGACATCCTCAAATTGCTGACGGGTCAGTTTTATATTGTACTGGGAAAGCTTATCTTCCAGCGCATGCTTTCCTGAGTGGCGCCCCATGATGATGGTTTCGCTGGACCTTCCGATCCGTTCCGGCTTCATAATCTCATAGGTTTCCCGCTTATTGAGTACCCCATGCTGATGTATCCCGGATTCGTGAACAAAGACATTGTCTCCGAAGATCGGCTTATTTCGCGGGATCAACAATCCGGTAATGCTTTGAAGCAGTTTCCCCGTGGGATAGAGATACTCGGTGTGAACCCCGGTTTCGACATCGAACATGTCTTTTCTTACATCGAGGCTCATAATAAGCTCTTCCATGGGACAGTTTCCCGCCCTCTCCCCTATACCGTTAAGGGTAACCTCAACCTGACTGGCTCCACTGCGAACAGCAGCCAGGCTGTTTGCCAGGGCAAGGCCCAGATCGTTATGACAATGAACAGAGAGATCAACCGAACCGTTGGAAAACTGAGGGACCTGTTCGACAAGAAAGCTTATAAGCTCTCCGAATTCTTTAGGAACCGCGTAACCGACGGTATCGGGAATATTGATGCTGGTGGCACCGCACTCGATGGCAGTTTTTACCACCTCGACAAGGTAATCAGGCTCGGTACGGCTGGCATCCTCAGGACTGAATTCCATCCGTGAAAAGCCTTTTCCACCGTAATTAAGGCATTCCCGGACCGTATCGAGAATCTCCTCCTTACTTTTCTTCAGTTTGTACTCCCGGTGCAGGGGACTGGTGGCGATGAAAATATGGAGCATGGGATGGGCGGCATCCCGAAGTGCATCATAGGCGGCGTCAATATCACGCTGTACACAGCGGGCCAGTCCCACGACTTCCGCCTTCTTTACCGTTGCACTGACCCGTTGAACGGCCTCGAACTGCACAGGACTTGAAACGGGAAAGCCCGCTTCAATCCTATCGACACCAAGGCGCTCCAGGGCACTGGCCATCTTTATTTTCTGCTCCAGCGACATGGATGCGCCGGGGGATTGTTCGCCATCTCTCAGGGTTGTATCGAAAATCTTAATTCTGCGCGGCATACGCCACCTCCTTATCCACTTCAATGCTCCCGCCGCCGGAATGGCGGCGGGATTCATCCTCTTTCTTCAGTTTATAAATAAGCGAATCACAAAGAGCATGCCATGATGCATCCAGGATATTGTCGGAAACACCCACGGTGGTCCAATGATCGACCCCGTCGGTGCTGCTTATCATGACTCGTGTGGTCGCATTCGTGCCAGCCTCTTCATTGAGAATTCGCACCTTATAGTCCGAAAGCTTTACCGTCCCAAGAACGGGGTAAAATTTTTCAAGAACCTTCCTAAGGGCCCTGTCAAGGGCCTCCACAGGGCCGCTTCCGTCGGCCGAGGTGTGTTCCACGGGATCGGAATAGCCGCCGGATAGGCTGACCTCTTCGGGAACCGCTGCCTTGATGGTGGCTTCGGACCAGGACTTGCCATCTCCCTCCGCCCAGGTAAGAACCCTGAAGCCCTGAAGGGTAAAGTAATCCTTCAAGGTCCCCAGTTCCCTTGCCGAAAGCAGTTCAAAGGATGCATCGGCACCCTCGAAATGATAGCCTCTGGCCTCCAACTCCTTCACCGCTTTGAGGATTCCTGCGGTCCGTTTCGGATCGTCGGAAAGATCGATCCCCAGCTTTTTCACCTTCTCAAGAACATTGCTCTTCCCCGATAGTTCGCTGATAGTCACGATACGGTCGTTGCCTACAAGCTCGGGGGAAACATGTTCATAACAGCGGCTATTTTTCCGAACTGCAGAGACATGGATACCTCCCTTATGCGCAAAGGCATTCCGTCCGACATAGGGAAGCCAGTCGGGCTGGCTTCGGTTCGCCGCCTCGCTGACAAGATGACTTATATGAGTAAGCTTTTCCAGTTGTCCCTCGGGAAGACAGTGAAAGTTTCCTTTCAATTCAAGATTGGGGATCACGCTGCAGAGATTGGCATTCCCGCATCGCTCTCCAAGACCGTTTATCGTTCCCTGCACCATTCTTGCCCCCGCACCGACGGCGACGAGGCTGTTGGCAACGGCAAGCTCACTATCGTTGTGGGCGTGAATACCGAGGGGAACGGTAACCCGGGCGGCGGCTGCCTCCTGCGCTTCAAGAATCTCCGAAGGCAGGGAACCGCCATTGGTATCACAAAGGGCAATCCAGTCCGCCCCCGCCGACGCCGCTGCTTCGATGACCGCCAGGGCATAGCCCCGGTCGGCCTTGAAGCCGTCGAAAAAATGCTCCGCATCGAAAACGATCTTCTCAAAACGGCCGCGAAGATAGGCGATGGTCGAGGAAACCATTGCAAGGTTTTCATCCAGCGAGGTTTCAAGAGCCTCGGTTACATGGAGGTCCCAACTTTTACCGAAGATCGCCACCGCCGGTACCCCTGTCTCGCAAAGGGTCCTGATATTGGTGTCCTCTTCCACCGCCATATTCTTCATCCGCGTGGAGCTGAAGGCGGTCAGACTGGCATGGGAAAGAGGTGCCTTTTTCATCTCGTGAAAGAAAGCGACATCCTTGGGATTGCTCCCGGGCCAGCCCCCCTCGATGAAATCGACACCAAGTTGGTCCAGTCCCCGGGCGATCCTGATTTTATCCTCCACCGAAAAGGCGACACCCCTGGTCTGGGCGCCATCCCTGAGGGTGGTATCAAAGATCATGATCTTTTCACGCGAAGAATCACTCATGACGTTTCTCCCGATTGAAGCCGCTTCACCGACTCGGAGGCAGCCTCAACAAAATCCTTACGGTAGATGGCCCCCTCGGCGGCACTGCCGACAAATATCGAATAGCGTGCAAGATAACCATCGGGATTGTGCTTGGCGGTCACAGGTTTTCCGGCCGAGGCCGCAGCCAAGGCACCTGCACGCCGTTTCTTTTCGTCCTCCCCCACCAGGAGGTCGAGGCTACGTTTGTTGAAATCGACTCGTATGCGATCTCCCTCCTGAACAAGGCCGATGGGGCCTCCATTTGCCGCCTCGGGAGAAACGTGGCCGATAACCGCTCCCGTCGACCCGCCGGAAAAGCGACCGTCCGTGATCAAAACGACTTTCTCTATCAAGCCCAGGCCGACGATGGCGCTTGTGGGGCTGAGCATCTCACGCATACCCGGGCCGCCTTTGGGGCCTTCGTTACGAATCACAACAACATCTCCGCTTTTCACCTTACCGGCCAGGATGGCCTCGGTCGCGACTTCCCCATCTTCATAAACAACGGCAGGCCCTTCGTGAACGCGGAGGGCTTCAGGAACCCCGGCAAGTTTGACAACGGCGCCGTCCGGTGCAAGCGAACCGTGAAGGACGGCAAGCCCCCCTTCCGCATGATATGGATGGCCTACAGGACGAACCACCTCATCATCCCAAACCCGGGAAGCATCGGCAATCTCACCGATGGTTTTTCCGGTCACGCTTTTCGCATCCCTTTTTAATTCTCCCAACTCGTTGAGACGGGAAAGAATCGCACCGATGCCGCCCGCGGCCTCCAAATCCTGGATATGGTGTTTTCCCACAGGGGAGAGATTGCAGAGATGGGGAATCCTGCGGCCGAGCAGGTCGAAGTTGTCGATTGAGAAATCAACATCGAAAGCCTTGGCTATGGCAGGAAGGTGCAGTGCGGTATTGGAAGAGCCGCCAAGGGCGAGGTCTGCGGCAACGGCGTTCATAAAAGAATCTCCGGTTGCAATATCTCTGGGGCAGATACCCTCTTCCACCAGCCTGACCACCGCCATTCCGGCCTCCTTGGCAAGGCGGATGCGACCGGAATCGACGGCAGGAATGGTTCCGTTTCCGGGAAGGGCAAGCCCAAGCACTTCGGCAAGGGAGTTCATGGAGTTTGCGGTAAAAAGACCGGAACAGCTTCCCGCTCCCGGACAGGCATAGCTTTCGATAGCGGTCAGCTCATCATCGTCGATATCGCCCTGGGCGTGGCGCCCTACCGCTTCGAAGACCGAGATAAGATCCAGGCTCTTGCCGTGGTAGTTACCGGCAAGCATGGGACCGCCGCTTATCAGAACCGAAGGGATATTGAGTCTCCCCATGGCCATAAGCATACCCGGAGTTATTTTATCGCAGTTGGAAATAAAGACCATACCGTCGAAGGGGTGGCCTTCGGCCACGATCTCGATGGAATCGGCAATGAGTTCCCGGCTGGGCAGGGAGTAGTACATCCCCTTATGATCCATGGCGATCCCGTCACAGACACCGATGGTGGAAAATCGCAGGGGCGTGGCGCCGGCCATTCGAACACCGGCCTTTACCGCATCCTCAACCTGAGCGAGGTGCATATGACCGGGAATGAGTTCACTCGCCGACGAGGCAATCCCGATAATAGGACCGGCAATCTCCCGGTCGGTGAGTCCCAGCGCCTTCATCAAAGATCGGTGGGGAGCCCGTTTCGATCCCAGTTTCATTTTATCACTTCGCATAGTTCCCTTCTCCTTTGTTTCGAAAAACCCCGGCGACCCTGGCCGCCGGAGTTTCTTCATGGTTTTCTATTCTTCGATCTCGATATCGCTTTTCAGCCAACTCATCATCGATCGAAGCTGCGCACCAACAGCCTCGTTCTGGCTGTTTCGCGCATTCTGTCTCATGGCGTAAAATGACGGACGACCGGCCCTATTCTCAAGGATCCAGTCCCGGGCGAATCGACCGCTCTGGATATCCTCGAGGATTCCCTTCATCGCTTTCTTGGTCTCGTCGGTCACCAGTTTTCCCTGCGTGATATAATCGCCGTACTCTGCGGTGTTGCTGATGGAGTGCCGCATAAGGGTCATGCCACCTTCGTAGATAAGGTCTACAATCAGCTTCATTTCGTTGATACACTCGAAATAGGCCATCTCAGGCTGATATCCGGCCTCGACAAGGGTATCGAATCCCGCCTTCATCAGGCTGGTGACGCCACCGCACAAAACGGCCTGCTCACCAAAAAGATCGGTCTCGGTCTCTTCACGAAAACTGGTCTCAAACACCCCGGCACGGGTACAGCCGATTCCCTTTGCATAGGCCAGAGCCCGAGGCTCGGCCTTACCGGTTTCATCTTTATGAACGGCTACAAGTCCGGGGACCCCTCTGCCCGCCTCGAACTCACGTCGAACGATGTGCCCGGGCCCTTTGGGAGCGACAAGGGAGACATCCACACCCTTAGGGGCAACGATCTGGTGGAAGTGAATTGCAAAACCGTGGGCGAACATCAGCATATTTCCAGCCTCAAGCCCCGGAGCAATTTCCTTGGCATAAATCTCTGCCTGAAGCTCATCGGGAAGCAGCACCATAACGACGTCTCCCCGCTTGGCAGCCTCCTCGACGGTGTAAACGGGGATGCCGTAGGCTTCCGCCTTTTTCCAGCTCCTACTGCCTTTCCGTAGGCCGACAATGACGTCCACGCCGCTGTCTTTCAGACTCATCGCGTGGGCGTGCCCCTGACTTCCAAAACCTAAGACCGCAACCGTCTCGTTCTTTAGTGCCGAAAGGTCCGCGTCCTTGTCGTAAAAAATCTTTGCCATCTTTTGTTCTCCTTTACAAACAAATTCCGTTTCATCTATGCAATCCCGCAGCTATCGGGTCTGCTTCTTTTCCCACCGGTTCATCGCAACGATGCCGGTTCTCGCCACCTCAACCACCTGCTGAGGTGGAAAAAGGCCGATAAACGAGTCCACTTTTTCACTGCTTCCGACGATCTCCACAACAAAGCCGCCGGGGCCGGAATCGATCACCTGGCCCTTGAATACGTTGACCATCTGCAGAACCTCATTCCGAGATCCGTTGGTGGCCCTGAGTTTGATAAGTCCAATCTCTCGTTCAACCTTATTGCGCGGGTCAATGGGACTCACCTTTACCGTATCGACGATCTTGTAAAGCTGTTTCTGAATCTGTTCCACACTCTGGTCATCGCCCTTTACAATGATGGTGAGCCTGAACATATCGGGATCTTTGGTCGGCCCGGCAGCGATCGACTCGATATTAAAGCCCCTCCTGGTAATCAGACTGGTCAGCTTCGAAAGAACCCCCGGGTGGTTGTTCACCAACACGGAAATGGTGTGATCGGTATATTCTTCTTCGCGCATACGCCTCTCCTTTCTATCGATCAGATCTTCTCAACAACTTGTTCAAGGGGTTTACCCGCAGGGACCATCGGAAGGACGTTTGCCGACGGACTGACATGGGCATGAAGCAGCATCGGCCCCTCGCATTCGGCAAGTTCCCTGAGAACATCTTGCGCATCCTTGGCATCCCGGAGCGTGCGGCCGTGGATGCCGAAGACCTCGGCAAGGGCGGCAAAATCGGGATTATCATCCATGACGGTACCGGCGTAACGCTTCTCGAAGAGAAGCTCCTGCCATTGGCGAACCATTCCGAGATAACCGTTGTCTATCACCAGCATCTTTACAGGAAGACGATAACGCCTGATGGTGGCAAGCTCCTGAAGGTTCATCTGAAAACCTCCGTCGCCGCTTATCATCAACACCGGTTTGTCGGGATTTCCGACAGCCGCCCCTATTGCCGCGGGAAGGCCGAAGCCCATGGTCCCAAGTCCCCCGCTGGTAAGAAAGGAGCGTCCCCTGGAAAAGCCGAAAAACAGGGCGGCCCACATCTGGTTCTGTCCCACATCCGTGACGACTATGGTCTCTTTGGGGAAAATTTCCCCGGCAAGCTGGATCAATCGTTGCGGGGCCAGCCCCCCGGGATTCTTCGGATCCTCGGCAACCAGAGGGTGGGCGGATCGATACTCGACGAGTTCGCGGATCCACTGTTCGGAATCAACCGGAATATCGGCCTTGTTCAAATCCCCCAGCACCGATTGGATCGTACCGACGATGGGAAGGTCGGCCTTGATGCTCTTTCCGATCTCTGCGGGATCAATGTCCACATGGACCAGTTTTGCCTTCGGGGCAAAACCTGCCCCGTCACCGACGATACGGTCTGAAAAACGGACCCCAAGGGCAAGGATGAGATCGGCATGTTGAACGGCATAATTACCGTAGAGGGTACCATGCATTCCGATAGGTCCAAGAAGCAGCTCACTTCGCTTCGGCATCACGCCATGCCCCATAAGGGTACAGACAACGGGAATACCCTTCTCGTCCGCAAGACGATTCACCATTTCCGTTGCTCCGGAAAGATTGACACCACCGCCGGCGATGATCAAAGGTTTACGTGACTGTTTCAACATGCCGATGACCGACTTAATCTGCTTCGGATGGCCGTTCATGTTCGGCTTGTATCCTCGTAGCTCAATCGTATCCGGATAGTCAAAGGAGACATCCTGGGCCTGTACATCCCCGGGGATATCGATAACCACAGGGCCGGGGCGGCCGGTGGTTGCAAGGTGAAAGGCCTTCTTTACCGTATAGGCGATCTCACTTGCATCCCGTACCAGAAAATTGGCCTTTGTGATCGGCATGGTAATTCCAACTACATCTGCTTCCTGAAAAGCATCGCTTCCGATTTGATCTAGGTTGACCTGCCCGGTTATGACAACCATGGGAACGGAATCCATATAGGCTGTCGCAATGCCGGTGACAGTGTTGGTGGCGCCGGGACCGGAGGTAACAATAACAACACCAGGCCTGCCGGTGGAGCGGGCATAGCCATCAGCCGCATGGGTCCCCCCTTGCTCATGACGGGGGAGAATCAAACGGACACGATCCTCAAATTCCTGCAGTTGATCAAAGATGGAAATAACTTTCCCGCCGGTATAGGCAAAAATCGTGTCCACACCTTCGAGTAAAAGACTTTCAACCAATATTCGTGCACCTTTCAAGATCATAACCTCCTTGATCTTCCCCGGGCACGACAAAACCTCTCCGGCATTCCCGGTGCATATGGATGCACCTTCCGGGAGGGAGACAGCGAGTCAGTTTCGTCGTTCGGGGTAATTTAGGTCAGGTAACCGAGCCTAACAGGCTTGGTTACCTGCCGCCATACTCGAACGGCGAAACTTTCCAATAATGGATAGAATAATAATCGAAATTGGTAGGCTGGAGAGGAGGATGTTTACGATAATAATAATGCTCATAACCGGGACAATAAGGTTTATGGACCGAGCAATAATCGTAAACATACCTTGGACTCCTTAAAGGAAAAATCTTAGAACTAAGGGTATCGGGGGGGAAAAAACGTGTCAAGCCTTTACAACTTGTGAAATCACAAAAAGCGTCCAGAAGAGGAGAATCAGGACCACAATATAGATACGAATCCCGATCAGAGGCACCGCAGCCTCCCTCCTCTTCCCGGCAAGGGGGTCAGCCGGTGACTCGTCAGCCTCTTCAAAGCAAAAAAGAAGGATCTGATCCAGCCGCTTTCCAAGGTGAGTAAGGGCATACCAGAAACCCTTCTCTTTCGCCGGAGGATCGAAGTCTATAATTTTCTCAAAATAATACAGGGTCCTGGCGACAAGAGCTCCCCCCTTTCCTGGAAGGGCGAGGGATGCGCTTATCGAAGAACGGGAAAGGTAGACAAGGCCGATAAAGAGTAAGGCCCGCATCAGGCCCTGGACCAGAGCAACGGAGGTGACCGGGAAGGTTCCGATACGAAAGAGGACCTCCCCTACCGGAGTAAGGAGATTTGCTGCAGTGACTCCCAGCAAGAGGGCAATATTGGGAAGAAATCGGAACCGGCGCCCCAGAAGCAGGGAGTAGACGATAAGCAGGACGACTTGAATAATCCTGAAAAAAAGCGACTGCTGAAATACGAAGGCGGGAATCAAAAGGACTCCCGCCATAAAACGAAATTTATTCAATGTTCAAGCCTCCGTGAAGGTACGAGCCCAAAGGCTTCCGGCAATAAACCGATCACCGAAAAATCCCATGATGGCCCCGCTGATCAAACCGATAATCAGAAAGGGAGGGGCTATAAGAAGGGCCGCATTACCGAAAATAAAGCGGTTGGCAAGCAATATCTGCGACAAATTTCCGACAAAGGCTCCCGCCACACTAATACCGACGAGACTGATACCCTTCCTTGCAAAGCGCCGAAGCAGGACCATAACAGCAACACTGACAAGGGTTCCCGTAGCGGAAAAAAGGATGATATATGAAAAGAGTGTCCCATTTACAATCCCTTGTCCTGCAATCTTTAGAAAGGCCAAAAGCCACACGTCGCGATCATCGAAGAGGGCAAGTGCAATAAGAATCGGAATATTCGCAATTCCCAAGCGCATAAAGGGCACGGGCTTGGGTATCATAAACTCCAAGACCGAAAGGAAAAGCGCCAGCCCGCCCAAGACCGCAATGGGCTTGTGACGATCACCACTCATCAGATTCTCCGTCCACTTCATCCTCATCATCGAGGAAATCTTCGATACGGTAGCTGATCTCTTCGGGAGGATCTATAGGCACAAGATCGACAAGATGGGGCAGAATATCCGCGGCAGCTTTTCTGCTCTCGTCGGGAAATTCAAAAAAGGTAACCACCCCCTCGTCGGATTCTTCCATAATACAGCAGGCGGTAAAACTCTTGCCCATGGAAAGGTCAAGTCGGTACCACACTCCGGAAATAAGCCGGACATCGTCAAATTTACTCATTCCGTCACCTCGTTATCCTGCACAAAATGGTACCGACTGTCCTCTATCGTAAGCCACCCGTCGGGGTCGGAGGATGTCAGCACCGATTTATCTTCCATAACAAACACTGCCTGGAGAAAGGGGGTCTCTCTGGCCAGCCGCAGGCCTTTCTCCGGGCCTAAGGCAAACAACATGGTAGAGAAAGCGTCCGCCCGGGTCGAGTCCCTGGCTACAATCGTCACCGAGGCTATCCCGTTTTCTATCGGATAACCGTCGACGGTACTGAGGATATGGTGATAACGCACGCCGTCCTGAATGAAGAAACGTTCATATTTCCCGCTGGTGACAACGGCACTATCCTCGACTCGGGCAATGGCGATATAGTTTCCCCGCTCGGCGTCGGGGTCCTGAATTCCAATCTTCCAGGGCCCATCTCCGTAACGCTGCCCCATTGCAAAAACATTCCCGCCGAAGTTGATAATGGCATACGGCACCTCGCCATCCTTCAGAACCTGTGCGGCGGCATCCGCGGCATAGCCCTTGGCGATGGCTCCAAGATCGACGGCCATTCCTTTTTCCAGGAGTTCGGCTGTACGATGCTCACTATTGAGAACCAGATTGTGATAATCAATCAATGCAAGTGCATCCAAGATTTCGGGTCGCTCCGGAAGCCTTGCTGCGTCACTTCCTATTCCCCAGAGAGAGACAAGAGGCCCGACGGTGGGGTCAAAGGCACCACCCGAAAGCTGGGCATACTCCTTTGCCTTGGAAAGAAGAAAAAAGGTATCATCGGAGAGCTGCAAAGGATCCCTGCCTGCATGATCATTGAGAACCGAGATCTCCGAATCATCCAAATTCACACTCATGAGAGACTCCACACGGTGAACGGCGTCAAAGGCTTCTTGTATATGATGGGCATCCGCCTTTCGAAAGACCGTGATGGTGCAGGTTGTCCCCAAAGCAAAACGTGTCTCCGCTATAGGATCTTGCGATTTCTCCGTCCCGCATGACGATAGAATACATAGTAAGGAAAAAAAAGCATATAGACGATATTTCATGGTGCGAAAATTTCTCTTATTTCTCTTGAAAAGTCAACCTTCTGACAGAAGCATGTAGTTGCAGAAAAGATAATTATCTTCTATCATCACTAAAGCATGATCGAATCGATCATATTTAGAAAATATTCACAATAACGTGAAAATCATAACAGAATCTGGAGGAAGGAATGGGTAAAACCAAAATTGTGATTCTTGGCGGTGGATATGGGGGTGTTGAAACTGCAAAGAAATTACATAAACAGTTCAAGAAACGACCTGAGATAGAAATTACCCTTATAGACCGAAACCCCTATCATACCCTGATGACGGAACTCCACGAAGTCGCGGGAGCAAGGGTTGAGCCTGATTCGGTCAGGGTCTCCTTTGCACGTATTTTTTCCGGAAAACGAGTACATATTGTTCTCGATGAGATTACCGCTATCGACTTCACAGGAAAGAAATTAACAGGAAAAAGCGACTCTTATGAGTACGACTACCTGGTTCTTGGGACCGGTGCCGAGCCATGTTTTTTTGGTGTCCCGGGAGCACAAGAACACGCTTTCACGCTCTGGTCCTTTGAAGATGCGATGAAGATCCGTGAGCATACCGAGCGGATGTTTTTGGAAGCAAGCCAGACATCGGATCCAGAAGAGCGTAAAAAGCTTCTGACATTTGCCGTGGCTGGTGCCGGTTTTACCGGTATCGAACTGGCGGGAGAGTTGGTTGAACGGCGAAGTACACTCTGCAGAGAGTACGGCATCGATGAATCGGAAGTAAGGATCATGGTTGTCGAGGCCCTCGGTGAAATACTTCCGATCCTGCCGGAAAAGCTTCAGCAGAAAACGATGAAGTATCTCGAAAAACACGGCGTGGAAATCTGCCTCGAAAGCAGAATTACCGAAGTAACTCCCGATGGCTTTTCAACAAACAACTGTGATTCCCACGACGCAAAAACCTTTATCTGGACCTGCGGCGTTTTCGGAACGGCCTTCGGCGGGGAGTTGGATCTCGAGCAGGGACACTGTAGCAGACAGCGGGTGGATGAATATCTGAGAAGTCCGGGAAAAGAGAATGTCTTTCTTACCGGGGATATGGTGTGGTTCCTTGAAAATGAAAAGCCACTTCCCCAGATTGTAGAGACGGCATTGCAAACCGCAGAGGTGGTTGCTCACAATATTATCGCTTCCATCGAGGGAAGCCCCATGAAGGCTTTTAAGTCGAACTACCATGGTTTCATGGTCTCTATCGGTGGAAAATATGCAGTAAGCCACAACATGGGCATGTCCATGTCGGGCTTTTTCGCAATGGCCCTAAAGCACCTCATCAACGTTCATTATCTTCTTGGTCTTGCAGGTTTCAATGCGGTATGGGGCTACCTGAGACACGAAATCCTCGATATCAAAGAGGGCCGTTCTCTGGTTCGAAACCTTATCTCAGCGAAGATTCCCAATTACTGGGCATTCCCTTTGCGCCTCTGGCTTGGCCTGATGTGGGTCATCGAAGGGGTCAATAAGATCGGTGAAGGATGGTTTCATTTCTCGGCCGGTTCGAAATCGGCATGGATGTTTAGCCAGGGAGTAGTTCAGGCGGGCGTACAGGCAGTTACAGACGCAACCAGCGCCGCTTCCGCTGCAGAGGCAGGAACACAGGCTGCTCAGACTGCCACCGAGGCGGTCACTGCCGCAAGTGGTGCCGCAACAGATGCAGCCGCCACCGTGGCCCATGCAGCCTCAGATGCCGTTACAGCCGCAAGCGGTGCAGCGGCAGACGCCGCCGCAAATACGGTCAAGGCAGCTTCAGACGCTGTATCCGCCGCTTCCGATGCCGTTGCAGGTGCCGCATCCACTGCAGTTGCCTATGCCGAGCAGGTCTTCCATACTATCTGGGATACGACGAACTCTATCCTTGCCTATGATAATCCCCTGGTGACATGGTTTCGCCAAACCTTTATGGACGGCATCTTTGTTCACCTACCCTTTCAGTTGTTTCAGGTTATGGTTGTTGTCACAGAGCTTGGTATCGGTCTTGCCCTTATGGGTGGCCTTTTTACCTGGCTTGCCGCAGTTGTATCGATCGGTATGTGCCTGATCTTCACCTTGTCTGGAATGTTCAGCTGGAATCAGCTCTGGTTTGTATTCGCGGCCATTCTTATGATGGGCGGAGCAGGTCGCGGCCTAGGTCTTGACCACTGGGTAATGCCCTGGATCAAAAAGTGGTGGAATGGAACAAAATTGGCGAAAAAGAGCTACCTCTACAGTGGTGAACCCAAATAGATGAAGCAATCCGTTCTTGGTATTCCCTCCCTCGACTCCGATCTCCTTCGGGTCAGGGAGGTTATACTTACTCATATTAGAAACAGCAGCCCGACAATCAGAGAGGGACTTGAAGAGCTTATTCTTGCACAGGGTAAGATGCTCAGGCCATCCTTTCTCCTTCTCACGGCGCGATGCGGTAAGTTCTCTAAAAAAAAGGCGTACGATATAGCCGCGGCCATTGAGATGCTTCATATCGCGACACTTATTCATGACGACGTCATCGACGATGCGGATACCCGTAGGGGAGTTCCCGCCGTTCATACAAAAATAGGCATTCGAAAGGCTATTCTGATGGGGGACTACCTCTTCAGTCGCTGTTTTTCGATTGCCGCCCAATATGCGACAATTGAAAACGGCAGGTCCCTTAGCACTGCTGTTGGTTTTATCTGTCAAAGCGAAATTGATCAGTCCACAAAAGAGTACGATTTTGCCGTTTCCCGCAGGACATATCTTCGAAGAATTGCGGGAAAGACAGCAGCGCTTTTCCTTCTTGCATTTCATGCAGGAGCGAGCCAAAGCAAAATGAATAAAACTCAGGTGATGTGGGCACGACGGGCCGGGTATGCCATAGGCATGGCATTTCAGATCATCGACGACATCCTTGATTACACAGGCAGCAAAGAGGTACTTGGAAAACCTGCGGGCAGTGATCTGCGCCAAGGCGTATGTACCCTACCGTTGATTATTGCCAGAGAAACAAAGCACGCGGAAGAGATCTCCGCTTTGATTCAACGACTGCCCAATGATCCCGACGTAGTTGATGCGCTTCTTTCGATAGTGGAAGAAAGCGGGGCCCTCGCCACCGCCCGGGAGGAAGCTCGACGCTACACAGACAGGGCCATAGAGGCACTTGATCATCTTCCGGCAAACCAGGCAAGAGAGCAGCTACTTGAGCTGACCAGGACCGTCCTGGCTCGATCCTATTAATCTTCCAATCGAAACCGGCCGATTTTTTCTGCAAGAGAGGCAATCACGGCAGCAGCACTGCGGCCGGCCTCTCCCAGCTGCGTCACCCTTTCGCCCATCGACAGGACCGCTTTGCCAAGGTCTGTGGTCGCATTTTCCATGGTGGAAGCATGCCCGCCCACCTGTCCGATGGTCTTGCTTACCTTCAACGACGCATTGTCCATCTCCGCAGACCGTTCATCCATTTCCACAGATGTATCACGGATAGAGAGGATCGCTCTGGTAATTTCTCCGCTTCCGGAAAGAATCTCTTCCATTGCTCCGACGATCTCCGACATCGACGACTGAGCCCTATCGCTTTCCGCAAGGATATCCCGAAAGAGCTGTAAGGTATTGACTGCCCCCTGGTTCATCTCCACAGATCGCTTTGCAGCCGTTTCAATGGCTTCCTGAATCATATGGGCATTTTCACCTGTGCTATCGGCAAGCCTGCGAATCTCACCGGCAAGAACGGCAAAGCCCTTACCCGCCTCTCCCGCATGAGCCGCCTGGATAGCGGCATTCATCGAAAGCAGGTTAGTCTTTTCGCTTATGTCGTTAATAATAGTAACGATGTCTTTGATTTTTTCCATATCAGAAACCGTATCGGAGACCATTTTTCCGGTTGCCTCAAGCATCGCATGCCCTTTCTGAGTACTTACGGCAAGTCGGCCGGAAGCTTCCTGTCGTTCTCTTGCAATACGGGTGGCACTTGCGATTGAGGCGTTCATCTCCTCCACTGCGGCACTCGATTCACTAATCGAAGTGTTCTGAGTTGAAAGCTTCACACTGAGATCGGAAAACCCTTTTCGAAGATCTTTTAGTTCCGACTCACCAGCGGATACCATTGTGTGGAGCTGTTCCGCCTCTTCCTCAGCAGTATTGACACCAGCGACAGCCTCTTCGCGTACACGATCGGAGGTCTCAATAATACCTATCGTTTCCTTTTGACTTTCATGATGAGCAAAGATGATTTTACGAACATCATGCAATAGTTCTCTTAAGAGGATAATAAACTGATTCATCGCCTCGGCAATAGCCGAGAACTCATCCCGTCCAGACAGGACCACATCGGAAGAAATATCCCCTGTCTCAAAACGGAGAAGTTGCCGCCGGAATTCCCCTATTCTTCTATCAAGCCCCCTGATCGTTAGAAGCGAAAAAAATGTGAGTATAAAAAGAATAGCGGCAGAAACAACGATCGAGAACCGAATTGCCGAGGTTGCAAGCCGAGCATTCTGTCGAGACACCTCGTCAACAAGTGCTTTCAGGCGTACCGTAAGGGTTTCGCTTAAATAGGTTGAAAGCTGTAACACCTCTTTTGCAGCTCGATCGATGGTAAAAACCTGGTAGTAGGAGTAAGCCTCGACCAACCCGGGCAGGTAATCGGGGTAACGCTTTTCGATCTCCTCAACCTTTGCCAAAACCGATTCCAGCTGCCGTTTTGTAACATCGTATATCTCAAGAACATCTTTGGTTTCCCGGGGAGCCGTCTTAACACTCGCTGTAAGATACGTTTCGATTCTATCATCGACACGACGGACCTGTGCGGTAACCTCAGGAAGCGTATCGTGTAAGTCCTCGGTAAGCAGGATCTCCTTCGTAAGGTTGCTTAACTCATGGAGTTCGCCTATGAGGCTGGTTCCTTCAAGGCCGATATGGTATTCGGACATAAGTGTCCGGATGGAAAGGGTCAGTACAAATCCGGCACAGACAAAACCGACTAAAAAAACAACATTCAGTAAGAGCAATTTTGAACGAACTTTCATGGAATAATAGTATCTGACTTTTTCTTTGTAGTAAATAGTGTCCGGAATCCTGGTGGCATCCACCGATTGGCTATCTTCCCTCGTATGCCTGGGGCTGAGAATCACCAGGATTCGGAACACTACCCTTTGCTCTGGTAAAATGTTCGTGACTTTTATATACTTTCCGTTATGGTTCAGCGTTCTGCAGTGATACAAAACAAGGCGGGAATTCATGTTCGGCCTTCCGGTGTCATTATGAATGAGGTCTCGCCGTACGAAGGGAAAGTCATCCTGGAAAAAGAGGATGTCGAGGTCGAATTGACAAGCATCATGGCATTGCTTTCCCTCGGCCTTGTCCAGGGTGACAGGATAACAATCCGCATTGAAGGTCCCGACGAAAATAAAACGGCAGAGAAACTGGTAGAGTTGTTTCAACACAATTTTGACTATCCTGGGAGGGAATCGGGATGATTATTAGACAGGCGTCGATGCGCAACGAAGTGAAAGAGCACATGAGGGACGGAGCAGGTACTGTCGCTTTACGTCATTTGCTCTCACCGGAGCAGGTACCGGGAGGACGTCTTTTCAGTGAGCTGACTCTTGCTCCCGGCTCGTCTATCGGACAACATACCCACACGGGAGAAACCGAATACTATTACATTCTTGAGGGGGCAGGAGAAGTCGACGAAGGGGGCGGACCTATAGCGATAGCAGCCGGAGATTTGGTGGTGACCGGCAACGGGGAAAGTCACAGCATTAGAAACGACGGAGATACGCCCCTTCGCTTTATCGCTCTCATTCTCTTCGACCAGGAGAATCGTTCATCGCACTGATGTCATCAAGGATCCACCCCGTATATGTGGGGACGGCACCGCTGCTGCCTGCGACGAAACTGCTTAGTCTGCTTGCAAAGCGAAGGGCCTTTGCTTTGCTCAGCCCCTTGAGATAGGCAGTCAGGAAGGCGGCCGAGAAACTGTCTCCCGCTCCCACGGTATCCACAACGGGGATATCAACAATTGGCTCGTCGTAGCGCACCTTTCCGTCAAAGAGTGTCGATCCATCTTTCCCTTTGGTTATACATATCATCCGGACGGGAAAGGTATCAAAAATGGCTTTACAAAACTCCTCCTCCCTCATGGTTCGGGAAAACAGAGCATCGGAGACTATGGGAACCTCTTCGTCATTCAATTTAAGAATAGTGGTAAGCATAAGGGACTCATGGAGAATTTCCGCTGAATAATAGCTGAGTCTGAGATTTACATCAAAAAAGCGCTCGCGTGCATTGCTGTGATCCACAAGCTCTTTGAGCACCTGACGATTTGGCCCGCTTCGTTGGGCAAGGGTACCGAAAATAAAGAGATCCCAATTGCGATTCGAGATAGCCTCCAAAGCCGCATCCGAAAGGGTTATCGCATCCCAGGCAACGTTCTCAACGATTTCGTACTCCGGTTTGCCTTGAGCATCAAGGGTAACAGGAACCGTTCCCGTAGCCAGATAAGGATGAATATTGATAAACCTATTGTCAATACCGAGGAGCTTCACCTTTTCGAGGGCTGCAGTCCCAAGGCGATCCTTGCCGACGGCCGAAGCTATTGAGACTTCTCCGCCGAGGGCCGCCATATGCGCGGCGAGATTGAAGGGGGCCCCGCCGATATGGGGTTCTTGATCTATAATATCCCAGAGGATCTCTCCAAAAGCAAGTGCATGAATTGTGCCGTGTTTCTCCATTATCAGTCCCTTGTAAGTTTTCGAAATTTAATCCTGTGAGGAATGAGAGCATCATCACCAAGTCGGCGACGACGGTCCGCAGCATATTCGCTGTAATTACCTTCAAACCAGAAAACCTTGCTTTCTCCCTCGAATGCAAGAATATGGCTCGCTATCCTGTCCAGAAACCAGCGGTCATGGCTGACCACCATAACCGATCCCCCGAAGTCGATAAGGCCTTCCTCCAAAGCCCGCATGGTATTAACGTCCAGATCGTTTGTAGGCTCATCGAGTAGTAAAAGATTGGCACCGCTTTTAAGTATCATGGCAAGTTGTACCCGATTTCGTTCTCCACCGGAAAGGTTCTGCAACTTTTTCTGCTGGTCCGCTCCCAGAAAGTTGAACTGAGCAACATAGGCCCTGCTGTTGACACTTCTCTTTCCAAGCGGAATTTCATCTTCACCGCCAGAAATCTGTTCCCAGACACTCTTCTCCGGGTCAAGAGAGGCTCGGGTCTGTTCCACATAGGCAAGACGTACGCTCTCGCCGATACGAAGCGTTCCCGAATCGGGAACCTCACTGCCCGTCATCATACGAAACAACGTTGTTTTTCCTGCTCCATTCGGACCGACAATACCGACAATTGCACCAGGCGGAACAGAAAAGCTCATATCTTCTACCAGAATATTTTCGCCGTACGCCTTGGAAACGGCTTGGGCCGATACCACCAGGGAACCTAAACGTGGCCCCGGCGGTATGTAGATTTGGAGATCACGATCCCGCTGTGTGGATTCCTGGGAGAGTAGTGATTCGTAGGCGTTGACCCTTGCTTTTCCCTTGGCATGTCGCCCCTTCGGCGCCATTTTTATCCACTCAAGTTCCCGCTCAAGGGTTTTTCGGCGACTGGTTTCCTGCTTTTCTTCGGTAGCCAGCCGTCGGTTCTTTTGCTCGAGCCAACTCGAATAGTTTCCCTTCCAGGGAATTCCTTTTCCACGGTCCAATTCGAGAATCCAGCCCGCCACATTATCAAGAAAATAGCGGTCATGGGTGACCGCTATAACGGTGCCGCTATATGTTTGCAGATGATGTTCGAGCCAGGCAACGGTTTCTGCATCAAGATGGTTTGTCGGCTCATCAAGCAGAAGGATATCGGGCCTTTGAAGGAGCAGCCGACACAGGGCGACGCGCCGACGTTCTCCACCGGAAAGGGAATCAACGATCTGATCTTGAGGTGGGCAACGAAGGGCATCCATGGCAAG
Source organism: Sediminispirochaeta bajacaliforniensis DSM 16054 (assembly GCF_000378205.1). NCBI lineage: Bacteria > Pseudomonadati > Spirochaetota > Spirochaetia > Spirochaetales > Spirochaetaceae > Sediminispirochaeta > Sediminispirochaeta bajacaliforniensis. The sequence goes on from NZ_KB899413.1 coordinate 122,454, forward strand.
TTCAAGCCGGCTGTCGAGATTCCAGGCATCAAGATGATCCAATGCCTCCTGAACCTCACCCAGGCGGGCAAGCACTTTTTCCATCTGTGTATCATCCATCGGTTCGGAAAAGCTCTCATTGATCGCATCATATTCGGCAAGAAGGGCAACAAGCTCCTGGACACCCTCTTCAACAATTTCACGAACAGAAGCGCCCTTTCTCAGCCGAGGTTCCTGCTCAAGGTACCCGATGGAAAGACCGGGAGCCAGAATGGTCTGACCATCGAAATCTTTGTCGGCCCTGGCAAGAATCTTCAAGAGTGAGCTTTTACCCGCTCCATTGAGACCAAGGACTCCTATCTTTGCACCGTAGAAGTAGGATAGGGAGATTGAGTCGAGAATCGTTTTGGGTCCGTGCCGCTTACTGACACGGACCATCGAATAGATGATCTTCCGATCGTCGTCGGCCATGAAATGCTCCTGTCATCCGATGTGTTAGTTGATCGCCACAACCGAAGGCGAAAGATAGAGGAAACCGCTTTTACGCCCTCCTATTGAGCTACGGTAGAGAAACGGGCTCTCCTCCACAAAGAGGGTAAACTGCTCTTCGGGCACTTCTCTGGTAAAGAGGAGTTCGTCAACCAAAAAGGCACCCTTACGATCAAGGTGCTGCATGATAAGAACAAGCTCTTGAGGAGGAAGGCGATCGGTTCGGAAAAGGCGTCCATCGGGACTAAAAACCGGTATGCCGTTCCACTCAAGGCGCCCTTCAGCATCCCCTCCGAAGGTCCCGTCCGAGGCCTCTTCGACAGAGAGAATACTTCGTTCAGGAACAGCCAAGACAAACCGCTCGCAGCGTACCATTTTCAGGGTAATGAAGGAAGCCCCTCCAGGTATGGTAATGGTAAACATAGTACCCTTTCCATCTTCACTCTCCGCTTCAAAATATGCTCCCTCGATGCGACCTATCTTTCGGTATACAATATCCAAGCCAAAGCCACGGCCGGAAAGATCCGTCGCTTCATCCTTTGTCGTTATTCCCGGCCTGGCAAGAAGTGCGGCAAGTCTGTTGGCCCGACCACCGTCCGTTCCCTCAGAATCCCCATCCAAGGTGATATCTTCACCAAGCCTGGCAGAAAGCTTTTCTTTATCAATCCCCCTTCCGTCGTCGGATACCGAAAGGCTCAAGCCTCCAGCTCCACGATGGACATCAAGGCGAATCGTTCCTTCTTCGTCCTTGCCCGCTTTCAGGCGTTCCCCGGGAAACTCAATCCCGTGATCAACGCCGTTCCTCAAAAGATGGAGAATCGTCTCCCCCAGAAGTTCGGCGATTCTTCGATCGACATCAAGCTCTCCCCCGGACAAGACAAGCCTGATTTTTTTCCCAAGCCTCCGGGCCATCTCTGCCACATATCCGGGATATCCGGCAAAAAGTTCCGAGAGACGAACCTTTGAAAGGGTCTTACCGACCGATTCCAATCCCTCCACAAGATTACCCAATTCCGATAGGTTGGAGGCAACTGCCTCCGGTTCTTCTTTCCGTCTATCGATTCGCCGTTCTAGCTGATGAAGTGAAAGTTTCAACTCGTCAATGTAACCGGCAAGGAGATTCAGCAGTCTCGGTTCGACCCTAATGGTAGCCGAAATATCCCCATGCACCCCTTCATCTTCTTCGCCCTCGCCTTCCAGCACTGCGGCATAGGAGACGGGCGTCAGGCTGATCGAATCGACCTGATCGATATGCACGGCCTGATACAGCTGCTTTACAGCACCCTTGCTTGTAAGGAAAATGGTCAGAGTCCTAAAATCATCACCATTGGCAGAGATATCCTGATCAGGACGAAAAAGCGGAATGGTGCGAATCACATTGGAGACCTGTTCCAGGTTACTCAAAAGGAGATAAGCCTTGGCAAAAGGCATGACCGCTTCACGGCTAATATTCAAAAAGAGGCGGTAAAGCCCTTCGCCCCGGCGACGGGCTTCTTTCAGCAAACTGGTTTCGAAGGGTGAAAAATCGGGAAGGGCCGTTCCGACGATGTCCGGGATCGAAGTGCTGACCCGTTCCTTTCGGCCGGAAAGGAACGGGCCGTTTGAACAAGGCTGCACAGGGGACGTCTCCGAATCCTGTGAGCCTTGGCCGGATATAGTGTCCTTTGAATCGCCTCCGGATAGAAGAAAATCAAGAATCTCCCCGATGCGATCGTTGGAAAAAATCAGGTCACCCACCTTCCGTGAAGAAAGGAGCTCTTTGCCTGACAAAGCAAGATTAATGGTCGTTTCCATCTGATGGGCAATGGAGGTGACCTCATCAATTCCGATATAGGCGGCCTCGGATTTAAGCGAGTGGGTGTTTCGCAGAAGCTGACGAAGGAATTCCACACTGTTCGGTCTGGAGCTCAGCTTCAGCAATAAATGGTGAATATTTTGAGAAAAGGCCTTTCCGTCGTCGAGAAAGGTCGTATACAAGCGATCGCCACTCTGCATTCCTTAAGCCCCTTTTCCTGCGACGAACAGAGTAACGGCCCGATTCCTGACCGCTCTGTTTCCATCCTGCATTGCAAGATTGATGATCGTGGAAAAGCCTCCGCCCCCTATCCGTCCCACAGCATCCAAAACGGCAAGCCGTATTTCCTGATCGGAACGGGAAAAGACAGCGGAAAGCTCACCGGCACATTGCCGGACACCAAGCTTTCCCACCGCATCAACAGCCGATCGTACCACAAGAGGGGCGGGATCAAAAAGGGCCTTTCGAATGAATTGATAGCTACTTCGCTTACCGCTGTTACCCAATTGTTTTACGGCAAAGGCACGGAGTTCGGGCACTTTTGCCTCCGTGACCATTCTGCCGAGGGCATCGGTATTGATCTCTTTTTTTGTAGTCTGGGCGCGGGGCGAGGGCCGTTTACGCCCCCCGCCGGGAAACTGTATACAACTGCCTTCCACCTGCCTTACACTTAATACCTTATAGGCACGAACTACCCGTTTAAACTGCTCGCTTGTGGCAGGGGTGTGAGAAAGATCGGGATGAAGCTGTTTGACGAGCCTTCTGTAGGCAGATTTTATCTCTTCCTGGCTGGCCCCACGCCGAAGGCCAAGAATTTGGTAGAGTCGACTATCATCCATATTTGAGCTCCTGATCACGAAGAATGGCCTCAATCTCGCCCAATACTGTTTCCAAAGCGATACGACAACTGTTCAACTCTTTTCCTCCATTGCCTTCACACGCTTTTGCCGCAGCAAGGAGGATTTCGGAAATTTCTTTATGAAAAGAGGAGTCGATGCCACTACCGGCTCGCCGCCTTCCCTGCTTCACCCGATCGACAAGACGGAGGACCTTGTCCCGTACACCTGTTTCGAAATTACCCGAAACCGGCGAGGGATTCGGTTCTCTGCTGATCGTCACTTGCTGAAGCGATCCCGTATCTACATCGCGTGCAAGGGCATGGAGAATACCATCCTCGTCGACCCGAAAACTAACTTCGATTAAGGGTTCGCCCTTGCAACCGTTTCGAATACCACCGAGCAAAAATCGTCCAAGAGAAGTGTTCGCTTCGACCCTTTTATTGTTTCCCTGGAGGACATGAATCTCAACAGAACGCTGTCCATCGCAGATTGTGGTAAAATGCTGTTTGCCAACAGCAGGAAGCGGGCTGTTTTTTTCAAGGATGGTAACGACATTTCCTCCTTCAATTTCGACACCGAGAGGAAGAGGAGTCACATCATGAAAGAGGCTCTTTCGTCCATCCTGGATCATACCGGCATGAACCGCAGCACCAAGTGCAACGACCTCTTCCGGATTGATGCGATTTTCAGGACGAAGCCCTGTCAGTTCACCAAGAAGGCTTTTGACCAGGGGGATCCTGCTGGAACCGCCGGAAAGGATAAGCGTGTCGGGACGGACCTTCGCATCATCCATGGCCTGACGACACAGAGAAACGGTTTTCTCGATAAAAGGACGAATAAGTTCATTAAAACGGTTTCTTCTGATCTCGAAGGAGAGATGCAATGGAGAAGCCCCTCCTCCGATAAAAGGCAGGCTAATGGAAGCACTCTCACGGCTGGAAAGTTCGATTTTTGCCCGCTCTACCTGTTCCATCAGCTGCTGGCGAAGGGTCTGATCTCCTTCAAAATCCACGGAAGGTGCCCTACGGGAAAAGTCACGAACCACCTCCTGGAAAAGCAGTTGGTCGAAATCGATTCCTCCGAGTTTGTTGTCGCCACAGCTCGAAAGAACTCGAAAGTGACCATCGGAAGAAGAAAGAATCGTAACATCAAAGGTTCCGCCTCCGAGATCATATACCATGATATTGCGGCTCTTCCCACACGAAGATGCATATGCCAGGGCAGCAGCGGTCGGTTCGTTGATAATACGCGATATTCGCAAGCCTGCAAGATGCCCGGCCTCTTTTGTCTTGCGACGCTGAGGCTCCGTAAAATAGGCAGGGACGGTGATAACCGCCTCTTTTATCTCTTCACCAAGATAGGCCTCGGCATCGCTTTTCAGTTTCCTGAGGATTTCGGCACTGACGACCTCGGGCAGCATCTCCCGATTTCCAAGCTTTAGGGGAGAGGTGCTTCCCATACTTCGCTTTACGGCGATGGCTGTTCCCCCGGGGTTTATCATTGCCTGATTTTTTGCCGCTTCGCCGACTAAAAGTTCACCGGAGCCAGTCACCGCCACAATGGAGGGGGTAATACGATTACCCCGATCGTTCGGTATGACAGTGGGCTGCTCCTGTTCGAGAAAGGCTGCTGCAGAATTCGTCGTTCCAAGGTCAATACCGATTACCATGCTCTACCTCTTCCCTGCCGCTGGAAAGATTGATCATAAGTTCCACCTCACCAACGGTAGCACCGGTTTTCTGAGCAATAACCTGACTGGAAAAGCCGTTTCGGCTCATCTCAAGAACTCGCTCCCGAAGGGGAGGCTGTGTTTCCTGCTTCTGTTTCGCAGAACTCTCTTTTTCATCTCCCCTCATCTGATCAAAATCAGGTAATGGGTTCTGCATCTCCGTAAGGGGGCGACGCAGATGAGAATAGGTTATTCGCTCCTTCTCTTTATTTTCGGCCGCTTTTCCGAGGAGCGTAATTCTTTTATCAGCATCAGAGAGTTTTTCAGTGAGGCGGCGTATGCTATCCTCGATTAAACCGACATTCCGATCGGTAACCTGATTGATTTCACGGACGATCTCTTCCGCCTCCTCCCTGATCTCCCGCAACAGGGAATCGCTTTTTCGTCTTCGTCCAATCTCCTTAGAGAGTCTTATATAAGCAAAGGCCATAAGAATAATATTAATGGCAACACTTAAGGCGATAGCGGTAACAAGCATTTTTTCATCACCCGCTTATATCGATATTGTTTCCGATATCCGGATCCTCATATATTTGTCGTCCTTCCCCATCGTTTTCCTCTTCCTGATTCTTCTTTTTGGATTTCTCCTCTCCGGAATGGGGATTACGATTTTTCCTGTCCTCCACCTTCCCGGTGCCGTCTTCCATCTCTCCGGCTTCATTGACACTCTTGTCCCGATGTTGCGTCTCTTTAACGAGCTCCGACCCCTGGGCTTCCTGCTGCAAAACGGCGGCATCCTTTAAAATCGCCTGCTCTTTACCGACACTGTGGAGATGGGCAAATAGGGTTTGTAGGTCAATAGGTTGAATCGACATTACCGTTTTTGGGAGTAATCCTCCTCCGGTTCCTCATACTTCGTTACCTTCACAAGATTCCCCTCATTGATGAAGGTAGTGGCTTTATACTCACTCTTTGTTTCGAGCGTAGCATCCTTGATGACAATCTTTACCCCAGGGAAAATACGATCGCTTGCCGATATCTTTCCCCGCACCTTTAGGCTGGAAAGATAGTTCTGAAGCTCTTCGATCTCCTCGGAAAGGGTGTTTTTTTCTTGCTGAAGAATCCGCCGTTGCTTCAACAGATCCTGGAGATATTTTTCCTTTTCTTCCGAAAGCTCTTTTTTCCGTTGCTTCTTCAAGGTCTCAAGGGTGGTGATATTCCGGCCGAGGTCGTCAAGCTGTTTTTCTATATCGTTTCGTTTTTCATTCAAACGCACAAGCTTTTCCTTGCTTTTGGGATCGAAGCCAACTTCAAGAATCGTCTCCGATCCGGAAACCGAACCAAGGGTTTTTGCTGCAATCTCTTCGGCGGAACGAAGGCGGCCGCCGACAATGGTCGCCCGTTTTCCCTGACAAATAATCCGTTGGACAGCCTCAACGGAACTGTTGATGATCCCGTCGCTGGCAACCACCAGTTCCCCTGCTTCGACATTTGCGTTCTCAATAAATTTCGCCCATACCCCTTTTCCTGCGACAACCTTACCGCCACCTTTACCGAGAATTCCCTGATGAACAATCACATCACCCTCGGCATCAAGCTCGCACTTACCCACATTGCCGAGGACCTCGATATTGCCGGCGGCTTTCACCTTAAAACCGTCGTCGACATTTCCCTTCACCATCACCGTTCCGAGGAATATGACGTTTCCACCGGTTTTTAAATTGACATCGCCGGGAACGACATAGACAGGTTCGACGTTGATCTTTTCGTTTTGAAGCATCACCTGCCCGTTGATAGAGGCAATGGCGGTAAGACCGTCCTCCGATAACCTGGTGTTCTTTCCGATACCGATCTGGACATCCTTTCCGTCCTTCGCCGGTAAGAGCTTGCCGGAAACGGTGCGTCCGGACTGCCCCTCCCCAGCCGGTATCTTCTTTGCAAGGGCCTGGCCTTCAACCACATTCTGAACAAGGTTGGTTTCTTTGAAATCAACCTTTCCATTCTTCTCTTTAAGGCGGATCTTGGAACGGTCCACTTCAAAGTTGTAGATAATCCTGGCGTCATCCCCATTTTTCGGTTTCGTACCGGAGGCAACAAGAAAAGGTTCTCCATAGCGGGGATCGGTCTCAAAATCGCAAACCGCATCTTCATCGATTCCGTGTACGACACCGTTATTTTTTAGTGCACTTATGATACTATCGAAATTGAGGTCGGCCCCTCCGGGAGAAGGGGGTTTCGCAACAATAAAAGCCTTCATATCGAAGTCGGTTATATCGACCGAAAGCATTGCATCGGCGGCGGGATTGTAGATAAACTCTCCGACCTTGATAAACTCCCCGTCCGCCTGTTTTACAACCCGCTTTACCATAGACCGGTCAAAATCGTGAACAACCCTGCCTGTAAGGGCATCAACTGCCGCTTTCTCGCTGATCGCAACACCGGAACCGACAGGTGGAAGCACCTTGAGAAAAGCCCCTTCGGGACGGAGTTGGACCACGACGGCACCGTCCCGGTCTTTTACCTCTTGCTTATCCCCAAGGCCGAGATCCATGGAAAGTAAATCCGCCCCCTCCGTCTCTTCAACCTGTTCGACCATTGGATATGCAACGACAACACAATGACCTTTTCCCAGGCCGAAGAGCCCACGTTTCCCCTGATCACGAATCTCATACTCAAGTTTTTTGACAGGAACCCCCAGCTCTATGGCAGCCTGTCTAAGGGCATCTTCGAGATCCTCTCCTTCAGTCTGTACCCAACGCCGATTACGATCTTCATCAGCTTGAGCCTTCATGTATTCGCGAATCTCTTTCAACTCGACCACTTGATCTCTCCCGGGGTCAATAGATCCCCTTTTTCATGTTGGTCAGTTTTGAGCGAAGACGCATGATGGCCTTTGTATGGAGTTGGCTCACCCGCGACTCCGTGACATCCAGGACCTTTCCGATCTCCTTCAAGGTCAAGTCTTCATAGTAATACAGGACCAGCACCTTTTTTTCTTTTTCGGGAAGTTCGCTGATCGCCTGAACAATAACCCTTCGAATTTCTTCTTTCTCAATGATGATATCAGGATTCAAGCTTTGGGGGCTCTCTATACCGTCTACGATGGCAACCGTATCATTCTCATCTCCGGTATACCAGACATCATTGAGAGAAAGGACTGAAGTACCGCTTATCTTGAGCATCAGTTTCTGAAAGTCTCCGACACTGATCCCCAGCTCATCGGCAATTTCCTTATCGGAGGCAGCCCGCCCGAGAGAGGCCTCAAGTCGATGAATGGTTTCTTCGATCTCCCGCGCTTTCTGACGTACCGATCTGGGGACCCAGTCGATGCTTCGGAGCTCATCGTAGATGGCACCCCTGATTCTCGTAACCGCATAGGTTTTGAACTTTACATGCTTCTCAGGGTCGAATTTCTCAATGGCATCGAAGAGCCCAAAAACTCCGAATCCGACAAGATCGTCGAATTCAACGTTCTGAGGCATTCCGATCGCCACTTTTCCGGCCACATACTTGACCAGCGGAGAGTATTGTTCGATGAAGCGATCCCGGATTTTAGGATCACGGGTGTTCCGGTAGAGCTCCCAGAGCTCGGCTTCCGTCTTCTCTTCCAATAACTGATCCCCCATATATTACCCTTCCTGATCTTTTTTCATAAATGTCCTTACCGCCTTTGCCACCGTTGCAGGATCATGACTGGTACCAAGAAAATCGACTTCGGAACCAGGTGATGCGCTTCCCTGGTTCTCAACCTCTTCCTGACTTGCCGCAACCGACTGAAACGAATCGCTAAAGGAATCCAGGTCGGGCAAGCTTCCTTCATCTTCATCATCCGAGACAGCCTCGAGCGTTCCCATATCATCGTCTCCTTCGTCATCGCCATTCGTATCGACAAAAGAGTCCTGCTCCTTTTCTTGTTCACTCCTGTAGATGGAAGAGGTCGAATCGTCGTCATCCTCGACAACAATATCTACCATACGCTCTTGCTGGTCACGTTCCGCATCGGCCGCAGGAGCTGCATCCGCAATCATACCATCCTCTTCATCACCCCGGTTGGCTTCAAACAACTCGGGCAGGAAACGGACGAACAGAGAACGAACCCCGAAACCGGCGGCTGCAAATAGCAGACCGAAACCTATCGCCCGTAACAAAAGAGCCAAGAAACCGACCCCGAACAAGATACCGGTAAGAAGGGAAAGAGCAAAGGCGGCTGCCGCAGGTATGTAGGCAAATTTCAGTCCGTCCATGACAATAATTCCCCTCCTCATCTCAGCTTAGGACAAGCAGCCGCAAGCGTCAAGCTACATCCTTCCGATCAGACGACGGATGAAACGGCCGACTCCGCCGCCTTCCTTGTATTCTACCTTTTCCAGCCGGGAAACAATATGTTTCACACAGATGGCGGCCTTTCCGTTCGGTTCGTTCACCATAAACGGGCGTTGTTTCAGTACCGATTGCGGCACCGAAAGGTCGTCGTAGACGTAACCGAGATAATCGACCTTCAGATTAAGAAACTGCCCGGCGATGTTGATAACCCGTTCGGCAACCTTTTTCCCTTCGGTAACGCTCTTCACCCGATTCACTATCAGCTTAAGTCCCAGATTCAGACTGTCGATCTCCGTGGCGATGATTTTGATGATGCCGTAGGCATCGGTAATTGCTGTAGGTTCGGGAGTCGTAACGATGATTGCATCATCGGCTGCAGCCACAAACGAAAGCACGTTTGCCGAGACACCCGCACTCGTATCGATGATAATAACATCAGCCGATGATAAGGAAGCAAGTTCCATGACGAAACTTTCCCGCTCTTCCGCCGTGAGGTTTGCAATCTTGGAAAAGCCCGATGCTCCGGCAACAAAGCTGATTCCGTATTCCGTATCAAGGATAATATCCTCGAGCCGTTTCTGCTTCCGAATCACGTGATAGAGGTTGTATTTTGGGATGATGCCCAAGGCAACGTTGACATTCGCCAAGCCCAGGTCGGCATCCATCACGATGACCCTTTTTCCCAGCTGGGCATAGGCAATGGCAATATTGACCGACATATTGGTCTTTCCCACCCCGCCTTTCCCGCTGGTTACGGCAATAATCCGTGTATTTTTCTTTTCTTGTACAGGAGCCTCTTCCCGCCCCTTCATCATTTCCCGCAACTGCTGAGCCTGATCCGCCATGCTTATCTCCATTCCTTTCCGCTAAGATAACGCTGCTCGACTTCGGTAATTCCTTCCTCTTCTTCCTTTCTGATGAAGGTCTCCCGCAGATCAAATCCCTCGAGGGTCTTCAGCAGGACCATTCGATCGGCCTGCAAAATATCCTCCGGGACCGATTGTCCGTTGGTAATATAGGAAAGTATTTTCCGCTTCTCATAGAGCGAACTTATGATATTGCCTATGCGCATTGTTTCGTCAAGCTTTGTAAGCACTACGGACGAATATCCGAAGGGCTCGAACTGAGCAAGAATATCTTTTACGTCGCTGGCCTTGGTGGTGGCGCTTAAGGCAAGATGAACCTCGGCACGAGTTCCGCAGGCAGAGAGCATCTCCCGCATTTTCGCAAGGTTGACATAATCCTTCGGGCTCTTACCGATGGTATCCACCAGCACCAGGTCGGTATCTTTGTAGATCAGAACCTGTTTCTGCAGCTCCTGATAGGTTTCGACACAGGAAACAGGCACCCCCATGATATCCCCGTAGGTCTCGATCTGCTGCCTGGCACCGATTCGATAATTGTCGATGGTAATGAGTCTGACCGATTTCTGCTTCTCTCCCTTCGTCCCGAGGCTGTGGATCGCCGCCATCTTTGCAATGGTGGTGGTCTTTCCGACGCCGGTCGGGCCGATGAGGATCATAACCTGCGGTCCATCCTGGCCCGTACGGGGGGCGAGTAAAATCGTATCCATGATCCATCCGAGGACCTTGTCCTGCACAAGCTGAAAATCCTCCAGCTGGTCAACGGAAAGCTCCTTTCGAAGTCGTTCTACCATGGCCGTGATATAGGTGTAGGTAAATTCATTTTCGGAAAGAAGCCGTTCGATTTTCTCGATCGACTGATGCTTTTCAGCTTTGACGGGATAGGGTCCCTCCTCAATCTTTTCACGCAGACCTCGAACCTCATCGAGCAGCTGTTGAAGGGTTTTCTCGCCCCTGACACTTTCGAGGATCTTTTTCTTCTCATCCGCAAGATCACTCTTTTTCGGGCGAGGTCCGGGATCCTGGGCAATATAGCCGCTCATCTCTACCCCCTCCTTGCTGAACATACCGAGGAATCCCCCCATACGTATGGAGCGCTGGGTCAAAATTTTAGCCCTTTCTCCGTACTTTTCCCGAATCTTTCGAAGTACTTCCTGGTGGGTGTAAGCTTGTTCAGTAAAGTACTGCATCGTTTTCGCTCCTTTGGGCTCTCATTCTTCATCCAGGTTGATTTCACCGACCCCTTCGGTATCGATGTCGGCGGCTATTTCAGGAACAGAAAGCACCGCTATCTCGGACAGCTCCCGCTGAATACTTTTCTTTACCAGTAGTCTTGCAGCCTCTGAACAAAGAATGACAGGGAAAACGCCCTGTTGCTGGACTGTGTGAATGCCATTGGTAACGGCCCGTATCCATTGTCTATATATTCCCGGCTCCAAGGCCGCAACAGGGCCCGATGCCGTATCGACTCGGGCATCGACAATCATCTGCTCAAGAGCAGGTGCGATGGTCAAAACCCTGAGGACCCGCTCTTCTCCTGCATATTGGAGACATATCTGGCGTCCCAAGGTTTGTCTGGTCTTTTCCACAAGAAAAGAGGTCTCTTTTGAAACGGGACCGAAATCGGCCAGGGTTTCAAGTATGGGTACCATATTACGAATAGAAACCTGTTCGATCAATAATCCCTGCAACACCTTCTGAATCTCTCCAAGGCTAAGAGCCTTGGAGACCTCATCGACAACAGCGGGAAAATCTTCCCGAAGGGTATCCAGGATCGATTTCACCTCCTGCCGTCCCAGCATTTCGAAGGCATGCTTTTTAATCACCTCGGTCAGGTGAGTGGCAACAATCGAGGGGCCATCCACTACTGTGTAGCCGGCCCGCTCGGCATCATCCCGGTCCTGTTCGTTAATCCAGAGTGCAGGGAGCCCAAAGGTAGGATCTTTTGTCGCCTCACCCGGAATCTCTTCTGCTGCGGTTCCGGGATTGATGGCAAGGAAGTGTCCCACACGGATACTACCCCGCCCCACTTCCACACCCTTTATCTTGACGCAATACTCGTTGGGTTCCAGGCGCATATTATCGATGATTCGGATCCTCGGCACCACAAGTCCCAGCTCAAGGGCTGCCTCCCGCCTAATTCGGGTGATTCTGTCCAGAAGTTCGGCACCCTGGTCCTTATCGACCAAGGGAATCAAGCCGTAACCGAGTTCAAGGCTCAACGGATCAAGAGGTACCACGGGGCTCATCTCTGCGGGAGCAGAACGTTCGGGGGTTTGCGCCTCGGCGCTTTTCTGGGCCTCAAACTGCTTCATTTCCTTACGGCCGAGACGATAGGCAAGCAAGCCGGAAAGAAAACTTAAGGGAAGCATAATATACCAGGGAAAACCGGGCAGCAAGGCCAGGACGGCCAGAGAAACCGCGGCAATCCAGTAAATCTTGCTTTGCTGGGTAAACTGTTTTGAGATATCGCTTCCAAATGTCCCGTCGCTTATGGCCCTCGTAACAATCAGACCGGTGGCCGTTGAGATAAGGAGGGCCGGGAATTGGCTGACAAGGCCATCACCGATGGTGAGGGAAACATAGGTACTCGCGGCCTGGCCCAGCGGCTCGCCATGGATCGTCGTCCCCACAATAAGGCCACCGATAACATTGATGGAAGTGATGAGGATACCAACCTTGACATTGCCAGAGACAAATTTACTGGCACCGTCCATGGCTCCGTAGAAGTCGACCTCCCGCTGCAGATCGTTCTTTTGCCGCGAGGCCTCTTCCTCTGTCAAAGAACCGGAATTATAGGCAGCTTCGATGGCCATCTGTTTTCCGGGAAGAGCATCCAGGGTAAAACGGGCCGCTACCTCGGCAACCCGCGTGGCCCCTTTGGTGATGACGATAAACTGAACGGCGATGATGATGATAAAGATAATAAACCCGATGACAAGGCCTTCGCTTCCACTCGTTCCCGTAACAAAACTGGCAAAGGCCTTTACCACCTTACCGTCGAAATCGATCCCCTGACTCAGAATCAGTCGTGTTGAGCTGACGTTAAGGGCCAATCCGAAGACGGTGATTACCAATAAGAGAGTCGGAAAGACCGAAAAATCAAGAGCCCGCTTTGTGTACAGGACAATAAGGATAATCAGAAGGCTCAGCATCAGATTAAGACTCATGAAAAGATCCAGCAGAACCGTTGGCAGGGGAATAATAAGCATCGCAACAATAACGATGACACCGGCTGCGACAAGCATATCGCTTCGCTGGTTGAGAAAGGTTCTCCCGAGAATAGTATGTACGTCAGCCATACAGGCCTCCATCTATTGCTAACATCATGATACCTTTGATCCTCCGTTTACGCGATACACCTCAGCAAGAATAGTGGCCATAACCTCATAGTAGCGTTCCGGAATGACCTCTCCGACCTCTACCTCCGCGTACAGTGCCCTGGCAAGGGGTTTATTCTCTACAATGGGAACATCATGCTCTCGGGCAATGGCCTTGATCCTCTGCGCCATGTTGTCCTGCCCCTTGGCAATCACCATGGGAGCAACCATTCGCTCCCGCTCCCATTCCATGCCAACGGCGAAGTGGGTCGGGTTTGTAATAATGACATCCGCTTCGGGTACCTTTCTGATCATATCCCGATTTAAAACATCACGCATCCGCTCCTTTAGCCGGCTTTTGATCAAAGGGTCTCCTTCCATGGTTTTCCGTTCTTCTTTTATTTCCTGCTTGGTCATCTTCAGGGATTCCCGATGCTGACGCCTTTGAAAAAGATAGTCGGGAAGAGAGAGGGCCAGGAGAGCGATGCTCGATTCCACCAAGATTTTAAAGGCGACACTTCCAATAGTGCTAAAGGCAACCTCAAAAGGAGCATTTACGAAAAAGGCAAAAATATCGAGGTTATTTCTTATGTTGATATAGGCGATGATCCCGATAATCAAGACCTTCAAAATAGATTTCATCAAATTGAAAAGCGCCTCACCGGAGAGGAAACTCCTTTGAATGAATTTTCCGAAACGTGGCACAATCTTTGAAAAATCGGGAGTAATCGGCTTTGAGGTAAAGAGAAAGCCGACCTGAATGACATTACCGAAAAGAGCGGCGGCAACGGCGACGCCGGCAACGGGAGCCACAAGCCGAATGAAATATCGGAAAAAGGCCCAAACCTGTTCAGCAGCCAGGGTACCTTCGGAGAGAAGCGAAAGGTAATAACGGAGCATCTCCTCCATGGTACCGAACATGCGAGGCGCCAAAATACCGAGGGCGACAATGGGAAAGAGAAGGACCAGGGAGGAGGTAAATTCAGCACTTTTGGCGACCTTCCCCTCTTCCCGTGCCTTTCTGATTTTCTGCTCGGTAGGATCCTCGGTACGCCCTTCATCCTCGGCGGCAAACCACTGAAGATCGATATTCCAGCGGGATTCGGCGAATGGGGTACCAAAAGGACGCAACAATACTTCCATCATAGCCCCCCTGCTTGTGGCACAACGCCCGTCAGAAACCCGGCTATCTCGACAAAACCGGCATCGATCATCTTCCCGAAGGCCTCCATAAGAAAGGGCATGGTAACGAACATCATAAAAAAGGCAATGGCGATTTTCAGAGGGAAACCGAGCATAAGCAGATTCATTTGCGGGGCAGCCTTTGCAAGAAGGCCGAGGGCCACAGAAACAAGCAACATCGTTCCGAGAATAGGGAAACTGATGATCATCGCCTGGCGGAAAAGATCAACCATTGACCGGACAGCAAGGGTGGCGAATTGCTGGCGGCGTTCCAATAGGTCCCAGGCGCGAAGAGAGTGAAATGAGCCGAGTACACCGTAGAGGAAGAGCTTTCGCAGGCCGTCGTTGATAAGAAAGACAAGCATGGCAACCAAATTGAGGAATTGCCCCATCAACGGGATTTCCACCTGAGCGAGGGGATCGTAAACCTCGCTCGCCCCGAAGCCCATCTGAAATGAGAAAAACTGACCGGCAACCAGAAAAATGGTAAAAATCACCGTCATCATAAATCCGATTACCACCCCGATAAGGGCCTCTCCCAAAAGGAGCATAGCGTATTGGAGAGCAGCCTCGGGAACAGGATAACCGGCTTCTGCCACCCATGGGTAGATGATAATCGAAGAAAGGAGTGCCAAAACCACGCGAACGACTCCGGGAACGGTGCTGCTGGACATGACAGGGGCAACCGCCAGCATTGCAAATATGCGGGCGAAGAGAAGGAGAAGAAGCTGTGCACTACCGGTCAGGGCATCGATATTCAAGGCTTACACTATCCTCCTATCCTGGGGATCACCATAAACAAATCTATGGTAAAGGTTTTGAGTGTCTGAAGCATCCAGGGACCGAAAACAGCGAGCGCCAGCAGAATAGCGGCGATCTTCGGCACAAAGGTGAGGGTTTGTTCCTGAATCGAGGTCGTCGCCTGAAAAATGGAAATGATGAGACCGACCCCGACCCCGATCAGAAGAACGGGACCGGAGAGCACCAAAATCTGAAAAACAGCACTTCGAATAAGCTCTATTGCAAAACCCAACGACACCTTTCACCTCCCTATTTAAAACTGAGGATCAATTGCTGTGTAATAAGATCCCATCCGTCGACAAGCACGAAAAGGATCAACTTAAACGGCAAAGAAATCATGACCGGCGGCAACATAATCATACCCATGGACATAAGGGTCGAGGCAACCACCATATCGATGATGATAAACGGAACAAACAGCAATATGCCGATCTTAAAGGCTACGGTCAGTTCATGAAGCACAAAGCTGGGAATAAGAACGTAGGTGGGAACCTGGGAGAAATTTTCCGGTTTTCCTAATCCCCGCATACGCATAAAGAGCTGAATATTCTCATGATCACCGTCCATCTGGCGATACATAAAGAGTCGCAAAGGCGCAGCAGCCTCATCGTACATCTCCCGGATGCCGATCTCGCCATCGGCGAAGGGACGAAAGGAGTTTTGATATATCTGTTCTCCCGTCGGCCACATGATGAATATCGTCAAAAAAATCGCCACCCCCATCATTACCTGATTTGGAGGCACCTGCTGAAGAGAGAGGCTTCGCTTTATAAAATCGAAAACAATGGCGATGCGAAGAAAGCAGGTGGTAAGAATGATGATCGAAGGGGAAAGGGTAATGACCGCAAGCAAAAGCAGAAGCTGTATCGAGAGGGCCACCTCCTGATTGCTCTGTGGTTCGCGAACCGTAAGATCGATAAAGGGAACGGTAATGCCGTTGTCGCTACGTTCGGTAGGCCGCTCTTGTGCAAAGGAGCTACCGCCGACAACGAAAAGTAAAAACAGAAGAATAACCGTTATGCGCTTTTTCATAGCTTTTTCAACCGGTCCCGCTGTTTTTGAAGGAAAAGGGCCCCGGAATCTCCACCGTTTCCCCGGGCTGCATCACCGAAAATTGAACGAAAGGTACCGGCAAAGCTCTTCCCGTCTGCCTTTCTGCCGGACTCGAAGAGAGCTATGCGATCAAGGGTTTCTTTGTCTTCCACCTTGGAAACAAGACTCACACCGCCATCGGCGGAACCGATAAGAAAGACCTCGTTTCCGACACCGACAAGATGAAGTGCACGGCTACCGGAAAGTGGCTGGCTTGCAAGAAGCGTAATCAATTCACCGCCCCCGCTCTTCGGATTACCGATTCGCTTGAGAAAGAGAAAAAGAACATAGATAACGGCTATGACGGCGGCAAGGACCAGCACCATCCGAAGAAAATCCCAGACCGAAAAAGTCGTCAGCTCACTTTCCAGCTGAACGGCAGGCTGCTGGGCATCATTGACAACCAAGTCCTGTTCGTCGACCGGTACATTCTCCTGAGCGTTTAGCGGCTGAGTATCTTCCGATTCCTGAGAAAAAAGAGTAAAGGGCGCTATCATGGCTGTACAAAAGATAAGAGCCAGGACCACCCCTTTGAGTGTCCAATTCATCTATTCCCCTCCCGTTTGCCGCATCGTTCCCCGTTCGATGCGGCTTGTCGATGAATCTAACGCATCACGAAAACCCCTCCACCCTATCCATGGGCGAAACGATCTCCGTAACACGAACGCCGAAGTTTTCGTCGATGACGACGACCTCTCCCTTGGCGATTAATTTATGATTTACCAATATATCTACCGGTTCACCGGCAAGCTTATCAAGTTCGATGATGGTTCCCTCTCCCATCCCCAGGATATCTTTGATGAGCCGTTTTGTCCTTCCCAACTCAACGGTCATCTCCATGTAAACATCCATCAGCAAACCGATATTACCCTGTTCGCCGCTTACCATCTGGGGATTCAGCGGAGGAAACTGCACAGGCTGCACATTGGCCTGGTTGTACATTCCCTGACCGCCTCCGTAACCGGGCATGGCACCCATGCCCATATTATTCATACCCATATTCCCCATGTTTGCACCGCCCATGGACCCAGGAGCTCCGCCCTGGACCTGAGATTGCTGGTTCATATTCATGCCGGACTGCGGGGCCTGAGCAGGCCCGCCCGATGCGCCGAGGATTTCCTGCACGGCACCAACGGAAAAAATCTCGTAGAGATAACTGGGCGGAGTATCGTCGATAACCAGGGGATAGCTGGCACGAACCAGCGATGAACCTGCCGGAACACGAATATCGGACGAATCAATCAGTTTGGTATCACCGGGAGCATTCATTACGGTTTTACCGATGGAATCCCCGATCACCGTGGCCGCGGAACCGGCAAGGGTGTTACCAGCCTCCTCAATGGCAGATAAGGCCGCCTCATTGAGTTCGACCCCCTCCTGGCCCATCATCTTTCCGGCTATCTGAACGGCAATGTCCTCCGGAATGAGATAGGAATGCTCCCCGGAAATACCGTCGCTATAATCAATCTTAATCTCGACAAGCCGATCAGGAAGGCCGGAACCCGCCTCGCCGGGAGAGAGTACCTCTACCTTCGGGGCCTTGAGGTCGACATTCTCATCGATCATTCCCGAGAGATTAGAGGCCTGGGGGCCCACGATTCCGCCAAGCAATTCCGCAAAGCGGTTCCTCTCCTGAGGCGAAAGCCCCTGATCGGCCCCGCTGTCCGCAGCACCGAAGTCCATTCCTCCGCCCTGAAGCAGAGCATCAATTTCGTCTTGTGAGAGAGAGCCGTCGCTCATGCTATTCCCCTTCCTCGGCTACAAGCTCTTCGAACTCTTCCTTGCCGAGTTCCTCGAGTCTGTGCACTATCTGTACCGCAACCTTGTTCCCGACAAGGCCGGGGCGGCACTCAAACTTCTTTCGGTTTCCGATTTTGATGGTCATCGGATCCCCTACCCGTATATCCGGCAGCCGGATGACATCTCCCGCCCGAAGACTCAAGACATCCCGTACGGTAAGATTCATTTCGCCGATCTCGGCGACCACCGGGATGGCCACGGTCGAAAGGCGATCTTTTAATATATTGAGGTTCTCGGTGGTGGCGCCACTGCGAACCGAAGAGTACATATACTGGGCCGACAGTTTCGAAATGATCGGCTCAATGGTCAGGTAGGGAATACAGAAGTTCATCATACCTTCCACCTCACCCACCTTCGTCTCAAGGGTAACAAGGACAACCATCTCCGTGGGGGGCACAATCTGGGCAAACTGCGGATTCGTTTCGATTTGTCCCAGACGGGGACGGAGGTCGATCACCTGACTCCACGCTTCCCGCAGGTTTCCCAGTATCCGAACAATGATTCCTTCCATTACCGTCTGCTCAATATCGGTAAGATCACGATTTACCTTGCTTCCTTCGCCCTGGCCGCCCATGAGGCGGTCGATCACCGAAAAAGTGATTGCAGGATCGATCTCCAGCACCGCCGACCCCTTCAACGGGTCCATATTGATAATCCCGAGGGTAGTTGGGTTTGGGATGGAGCGAATAAACTCCTCGTAGGTAAGCTGATCTACCGAAGCAACATGGACATGGACCATACTTCGAAGCTGGGCCGAAAGCGCAGTAGTTGTCAAACGGGCAAAGGTCTCGTGCATGATGGAGACCGTACGGATCTGCTCCTTGGAAAATTTATCAGGACGTTTGAAATCGTAGATCTTGATCTTGCGCTGATCCTGGACCTGAGTAACCGATTCGGTCTCAATCTCTCCGCTCGAGATGGCGGTGAGCAGCTGATCAATTTCGTCCTGGGAGAGAACCTCGTTCATTCGCCCTTCCTAAAACTCCATGACATTGAAGGAGAGGAACACCACATCCTTCACATAGGGTTTATCCATCATCTTGTTGATCATCTCTTTCAATTCGTTCTTCAGCTGCGGCTCGTAGTTGGCGTTCAACTCCGCTTCCAGCTTCCTGGAAAAAAAGTAGCGTGTCTGATCTACAATCTGCTCGCGGCGCTGGTTGATCTCGTTCTGAGCGTTTTTATTGTCCATGTCATAACCAAGCTTGATGGAGACAATAACCGTCGCAGGATTTTCATCGCTTGTCCGGGTACGGATTTCACCTACATCGTACCACTGCAAAATCGGCTGAACCTGCTGGTACGCCTCGGAGGGGGACGGATAGGCCTCGGCCTTCGGCCCCTTGGTCATGACGCTGACGGTAATGAACACAACGGTTACGATAAAGATGATGGCTGCAAGCCCGAGGGCTACCCATTTGAGAATTTTGAGAATAGCTGCGGGAACAAAGCCCGGCTTTCCACCGCCTCCGGCATCGCCGCCGCCTATTTCTTCATCGACAAATACTTCTTCATCGCCCATCACACGCTCCTGAAGCTCATATCAGGAAAATTTTACCAGAGAAGCGGGATTATTGCAAACCCCGCTTTCACCAACTTATATCCTCGGAAGGATCAAAGGTGTCCATCGGAGAGTATAATGATATCGACCCTCCGATTATAGGCCTTTCCTTCCTCGGTAGTCTCCGAAGCGAGGGGGACCGTATCTGCGAACCCCGCCACCTGAAACTGATTCTCGGTTACGCCGAAATCAACCAAATAGTGCAGAACATTGGTTGCCCGATCCGTCGAAAGCTCCCAATTGGTCGGCCATGGGCCGGTGGGGTCGGTAGGGGTCGAATCGGTATGCCCCTCTATTCGGAACTTCCTGCCCGGCATGGATCGCAGCAGAGCCGAAAGCTTCTGAAGGGTCTCGCGGCTCTCCTCGATCTGAACCTCGGCACT
The DNA here is from genome assembly GCF_000378205.1 of Sediminispirochaeta bajacaliforniensis DSM 16054. Taxonomy (NCBI): domain Bacteria; kingdom Pseudomonadati; phylum Spirochaetota; class Spirochaetia; order Spirochaetales; family Spirochaetaceae; genus Sediminispirochaeta; species Sediminispirochaeta bajacaliforniensis. The sequence goes on from NZ_KB899413.1 coordinate 142,550, forward strand.
GGCCGGCTTAAAAAAAGCATCGGAGGCAAGGGTTATGATCAATCCCCGCTCATCCTGCTGTACCCGGACCTTCTGACTTTTGATCTCCGGCTCAAACTGGCTTATTGCCTTGCGCCTCGCCTCGTCCAGAGCCCGCCCACGATTGGTCGAGGGAAGGGACATGATCATGTTTCCGAGTTCGGCCAGCTTTCCCTCCTGAAGGGTCTGACCGCCGGTATACATTCCCAGACCGCTGAAGGCGGCCAGGATCAAATTCATCTTTGAATCGTCCGGGGTCGAGGTAGTGTAAAGCATGACGAAAAACGTAAGAAGAAGCGTTACCATGTCCCCATAGGTGTTCATCCACGCCGGAGAACCTGTGGGACATTTCTTCTTCTTTTTTTTCGGCCCATCTGCCATAGTATACCCCGTTACTCCTGCATCATCACGTCAAGCATCTCTTTTCTCTTTGCCGGCTCAAGGAAGGAGATCAATTTGTACTTGAGAATATTAGGGTTGTCCCCGGCCTGTATGGAGAGGATTCCCTCGATCATGATATCCCTGCTCAGTCGTTCCGCCTTGTCTCTGTCTTCGAGCTTATTCTTAAAGGGAATGAACAGAAGGTTGGCCAGGAATGAACCGTACAACGTAGTGATAAGGGCGGTCGCCATACCGGAACCGATAGCATCAGGATCGTCGAGGTTGGCAAGCATGGCGATAAGCCCGATCAGAGTTCCGATCATTCCGAAGGCGGGAGTCAGGGCACCCCAGTCATCAAATATCTTGATACCGACTGCATGGCGTTCCTCCAGCTGTCCCACATCGTTGTAGAGGATGGACTTTATCAGTTCGGGATCCGTCCCGTCGACCACCAGCTGTATACCGTTTTTGAGAAACTCATCCTCCACCTCTTCGATATCATCCTCCAGGGCAAGCAAGCCCTCTCGGCGTGCCCGCTCCGAAAAGTTTACCAGGGTGGTGATCGTTTTCTCGACCTCGTAGTTGGGGACTTGAATGGCGTGACGGACATACTTCATGACTCCGAGAATCCTGGGAAGGGGGTTCGAGACCATCAAACCGGCAAAGGAACCGCCAAGGACGATCAAGATAGAAGGAATATCAATGTAGATGCCGACACCGACGCCGCCGATGATGATTCCCATGGCGACCATCGCCACACCGAGGATCAATCCGCCTATTGTAGCTATATCCATTCCCTACTCCTCGTTGCCAAAGGAGCCGATGAGACGCCGGTATTCGACGATTCGATCAATGACGACATCCGCAGTTTCACGAAGGATCAGACGTTTTCCCGAAAGCATGGTCAGCACCGTGTCGGGCACCGCTTCCATCGACTCTATCTGATGAGGGTTAACAAAAAACTCTTTTCCGTTCAGCTGGGTCACCTTGATCATCCAGATCGGCTCCTATTCATAGTATCCTATTAGCGTTTGAGCGTCAGAAGCTCCTGAAGCATCTGATCGCTGGTGGTTATGGTCCTGCTGTTTGCCTGAAAACCACGCTGAGTCACGATCATATCGGTAAACTGTTCAGCAAGGTCCACGTTGCTCATCTCAAGGGCCCCCGCAATCAGCTTACCTTTTCCCGCCACGCCTGATTCTCCGATACGCGCCTCACCGGAGTTGTTCGACACGACAAAGGTGCTCTCGCCGGCCTTCTCCAGGCCTCCGGGATTGGTAAAACTGGCAAGGGCCACCTGCCCCAAGGTTCTGTTCGCACCGTTGGAGTAAACCCCGGTAATGACGCCACTCTGATCAATCTTGAAGCTTTCGAGATACCCCATGCCGTAGCCGTCCTGCTTGAAGGCCTTGGTCGAACTCTTTTCGGCAAACTGGGTAATGGTGTCGACGACGCTTCCTACATCTCCAAGATTGAGAACCATGTCCTGACGAACCGGAGCCCCGGCCTCGGGCGTTGCTCCGGCGACATCGAAGGCGACATTCACCTGGAGGGTTCCGTTATCGATTCTGTCGCCCTGACCGTCGACGGCAGCCTGGAGGGTTCCGAGATTATCAAACTCCACCACAAAGGTGTTGGTATCGTTGTTGGCTTCGCCAATATCAACTTGGGTGTTGGTGGGAGTTTCGGCATCGGGATCAACGGTAACAGAGCCCTGCCACTGATTCTCCGTACCCGCTACACGGGTAAAATTAATACGGAGGGTATGCTCTTCACCGAAACTGTCGTAGATGGTCTTGTCGATACTCCAGGTACCTTGGGCGACATCCGCGGCACCGGCACCGGCAGGAATCAAGGGAGTACGTTTATCCAAGTTACAAGCAAGATCGACTTCACCGGTGGCGCGTGCAGGGTCCTTGCTCCCTACAGGAATAACAAGGTCTTCCACATCGGTAGCGGTATTTATGAAGGTCCGTCCATCGACATCCTGTGCCATCCAGCCCTGGACCCTAAGGCCGTTTGCGGGATTAACCAGCGTACCGTTTTCATCAAGACCAAAGGCTCCGGCCCTGGTGTAGAACTCTTTATCGCCGGAACGTTCAATAAAAAAGCCGTCACCCTGAATGGCGATATCGGTCATGATACCGGTAGTCTGAAGAGACCCCTGGGTGTGGACCGTATCGATGGAGGCCACATTCATCCCCAGACCGACCTGCTTCGGGTTGACACCGCCGACCTCGTCGGTAGGTCTGGCTGCCCCGGACATGGTCTGACTCAAAAGATCCTGAAAGTTGACCCGTCCTTTTTTAAAACCAATGGTATTTACATTCGATATATTATTTCCGATGACGTCCATCCTGGTCTGATGGTTCTGCAGGCCGGAAACACCGGCATAAAGTGATCGCATCATCTGGAAGCCTCCTTGTTGCTCACTGTCTCAACCGAATCGTAGTCATAATAGGTCCCGTTCACCAGCAGTTGGGGATAGTCCTTACCCGAAACAGCCTCCACGGTCCCGTGAATTTTCTGATCACCCTGAAGGATATCAACCTGTCTGCCAATCAGATCATAAGCAGCATTTCGTCCCAAGGTATTCTTGACGGAAACGAACTGCTGGGAAAGGTTATTCATCTGCTCAAGGGAGGAAAACTGAGCCATTTGAGCAATAAACTCCTTGTCTTCCATCGGCTTGGTCGGGTCCTGATACTGAAGCTGTGTAAGCAAAAGCTTGAGAAAATCATCTTTGCCCAGAGACTGATTGAGCCCCTTCCCTTCCGCAAGGGATTTATTCAGGGAATCAACCTGCATCTGCACCTTCAGCTGGTCCTGTCCCGACATGACCGTGCTAAAATCCATCAACCTTCCTCCTCCCGGTCACACGACCAGGTTTATCAAATTCTCTTCGCCGACATTGTATTGATCCGCCGACGCTATGTTCGCATCCATCGCCTCTACCGCAGAAAAACGGTTTCCGTGAAAAGCCGGCGTTTGGGCCTGTTCGGAAGAGGCATCGCCCCTGGCCTGGTCGCCACCGACAAAAACATTCAGCTTCGCCGATTCAAAACCGTTTGCCTCAAAGTTCCGTTCCAACTGTCGCAGGCTTGCTTCAAAGGCGTCCCGTACACTTGTATTGTCGACAAAAATTCTCCCGGCTATATGGTTATCTTCCAATTGAAGCCGAATCCTCACGCTTCCAAGATTTTCTGGATGGAGAATGAGACGGATCTCACCGGCACTGTCGCTTTTGACGACAATCGAAGCCTGCTTTACAATCTTTCCGGAAAGGTCCTGCTGTAACCGCGAAGAAAGGAGTTGGGCAGAACGCTCGACATTTTGAGCTCCTCCCCTTGCCGTCCCGTCGCTCTGGGGAGATAGATGGACATGCATAACCTGATTATGTTCACCGCCGTCGCCCTTAGCCGATAGAGTATCGCCTGTCTTGCCGGCATCCGCCGCATCATGGGATGTATGGACCATGCTGTTCATCCGATCCTTCATCCCCTCTGTTTTCTCTTTTACAAGCGCTGTCGGTTTCGTCGTAGAAGTCAACTTCTGTTTTTCCAAAGCAGAAGTTGATTTTTCGCCTTTCGCCTGCTGCTTCACCTTTTTTCCGGGGACAAGTGCCGATTCCTTTATAACGGTGCTGTGTTCCGCATTCTTTTTTGCAAGCGCCTTAGCATCGTGCTTTTTCTTCGAAGCCGCCTCCGCAGATAGCATTCTCTCGTGCTGGCCGCCATGCTTTCGCAGATCTACGATCCGAAGCTTTGCGCCTTTTTCGTTTTCCTGGGCAAGGTGGAGACGTTCAGCCTTTTCCTGCACCATTTTGCCTTCTTTTGAGGAATTATCAGCTGTTTTTTTCACCGTGTCGGAAAGATCATTCTTTGCCGGGGCATGGGCCTTTTTATCGGTATCCGCTTTAAGAAGATGAAGCCCTATACTATTGAGGTCCCCGGAAGAATCTTTTTTTTCGGACTTTTCAGAACGCTTTTTCTTACTTTCTTCGACGGCTTCCTCATCGCATTTATGCTTCGAAGAGAGCTTTTTACTCCCCGTGTTTTCGGGCAACTCATTCGGCTTCTCTTTCCGTTTTGGTTCTCCCGTTTTCGGGCTTCCTTTTGCTTCGACAGGAGCCGCTTCTGATCTCTTTTTTTCCTCTACTTTTTCTTCTTTTGCGGCAGTGATACGATCGAAATAGCTCCCGAAATTCGCCCCCTCTTCCTCAGAAGAGCGAACCTCTTTGACTCCGGATGCAGTAGAAAGATCGACTCCGGTACTCTTTTCCGAAATCGCCATCATTGGAATCACGTTTCCTCCATACCCGACGTCGGTCAGGGCTTTACGATCATTTTTCTGCTCAGGACAGCGGCACGATCCGCAGGCATCAGGCTCAGCCAGTAGGAGACGGTGGAAGCTTCACCACTTTCCTGGGCTATCTCCTCTACCGTCCGAAGAATATCGATCACATCCTGGTCGTCCATCTCCAAAAGACGGTCGACGGCCTGCTGAGGCGGCATACCGACGTAATATTGGGCTGCCTGTCGCAGGTTCGCTCTTTTATTTTCGTACAGTTTAAGCCTTTGGTTAAACGAATTTTCTTGTTCTTTCAGGCCATTTTCCCGTTCCTGAAGCACTTCCAGTTTTTGCTCGATCTCAGCTTCCCTGGTATCAAGGCCACTCTCCCGCCGATCGAGCTCTTCATCCCTAATATCGAGAGCCTCAAGCTGCTTGGCAAGACGCTCCTTCTCGAGCATAAGGGTGTCCAGATTTTGTGCTTCGGGAGGCTCTTCAGGAACATCCACCCCCACCATATGCAGGACCGGTGCAAAAAGCGGTTTCACCTGAATCAGACCGAGATAATCGAACCAAAGCAGTCCGGAGAAGATCAGGACTATGATGAGAAGAACCAATACAAAGATTCGTGCTCCGGTTTGTGCCGCTGATGCCACAAATTACCTCCCTTGCCTTACTCGTACCGACAAAGAAGAACCAATCTCGTCGAGGCTCCTCTGCTGCACGGCCAGCTCCTGCTTTCTATGAATTTCGGCCTTCCGTTCTTTCAGTTTCTCCAGGACCTTGCGTTTACGGGAAGCCTCAAGGAATTCATGTTGAGCCTCAGCCCGTTTTGCCTCGAGATCTTCCAGTCTGATGGAAAGCTCCTGTCGCTCACATCGCATGCGACGACCGAAATGCTCAATCTCCAGAAGCTCCTCAAGATCGAAGCCCTCTCGTCTGTCGAGAAAACTTTGTCGCTCCTGCATGGTACGCTCTTCGATCTGACGCCTGACGGTAACACATTCTCCAATAATCTTTCCAAGATTGATTTCCTTCTGTCGCTCCTCCCATTGGCGAAGCTCCAGGATAGATTCAAGCGCGAATTGAAACCGTTTCATATGCGTCCAGCTCCTCTTCAGGAATAGGAATTCCCGCAATCTCTCCCATACGGGCTATGGTTTCTCTGATCGGTGCCGCTTCGGTAATACCTTGCCCCAGGAATTCACGAATTGCATCGATCTTTTCTATCGCCTCGTCGATGGCGGAATTGCTGCCTTCGGCATAGGCCCCGACATTGATCAGGTCCTCGGCGTCGGTATAGACCGCAAGAAGCGATCTCAGCTTTCCTGAGGCCTTCTGGACCAAAGGAGAGGTGATCTTCGTTCCGAGACGACTCAAACTGGCAAGCACATCAATGGCAGGATAACGATACGCCTGGGCCAGCTTTCTGCTCAAGACGATATGTCCATCCAGAATACCACGAACGGCGTCGGCAACCGGCTCATCCATATCGTCGCCCTCCACAAGGATGGTATAAAAACCGGTAATAGTTCCCCGCTCTCCTGTCCCACAGCGCTCAAGTAGCTTCGGAAGGGTGGAAAAAACGGAGGGCGTGTAGCCCCTGGTGGCGGGAGGTTCTCCGACCGCAAGCCCGATCTCCCGCTGAGCTCTGGCAAAGCGGGTAACCGAATCAAACAACAGCATGACATCCGCACCCTTGTCACGAAAATGCTCGGCTATGGTGGTAGCCACAAAGGCCCCGCGAAGTCGGCTCAAAGGGGAGGTATCACCGGTGGAGACAACGAGAATGGAACGCTCAAGCCCTTCAGGCCCGAGGTCGTATTCGATAAACTCCTGTACCTCCCGTCCTCGTTCCCCGATGAGGGCGATGACATTGATATCGGCCGAGGTGTTGCGCGCGATCATCCCCAAAAGGGTCGATTTTCCCACTCCACTTCCCGAGAAGATACCGATACGCTGTCCCTTGCCGATAGGGGTCATGGTGTCGACCGCCCGGACCCCGGTGACCATCTGACGCTTGATTGGCTTGCGAGTCAGCACATTTGGAGGGGTATTGACGGTGGAGACACTCTCAGCCCCGCCGACCGGCCCCTTTCCGTCAATGGGGCGGCCCATGGCATCAAGGACCCTCCCAAGCATCTTTTCGGAAACGGGAACCGAAAGGGTTTCACCCATCGCCACGACCTGGGAACCAGGCTCGATTCCATCCATTGATTCGAAGGGCATCAGCTGAACGGTTCTGTCCCGAAAACCGACGACCTCGGCCCATACCGGTTCCCCTCCAGAGGTAAGGATCTGACACAATTCTCCGACAACGACCTGGGGCCCGTGGCTCTCCACAAGCAAGCCCTTGACCTCACGGACGGTACCGATCTCCTTGATCGGATCCATTCGTTCCAGAACATCGGTATATTTCTGAAAAAGAGCGGTCATACCTCCAGCTCCTCATTCGTACGACTGCGTATGGGAGCCAGCTCCAGAATTCTATCCTCAATCTCTTTCAGCTGACTGGAGATCCTGGCATCGATTTCACCGAAATCGGTCTCGATAACACAGCCCCCCCGATCCACGGTGGAATCCTCGACAACGGTAACGGCCCGTACATTCTCAACCATACGGATAAAATCCTTGATACGGTCACTGGCAAGTTCCACATCCTCGAGGTTGACCCTGACAAGGACCTCTCCCCGGCTTTTAAGCTTTCTCAAGGCCTGGATGACGTTATTGACGACCACGTTTTTCTGGTTTTCGCTGATCACCTTCACGACCTTCCGGGCGATCATTAAAACAAGTTCGATGATCTGGGTCTCCGATTCTTCGATGATGGCGGTCCGCTTCTCGATGGCCTTGTCGAGAACCCGCTGAAGCTGTTCGGCAAGACGGTGGGCATCTTCAAGCCCCTCATCGTATCCAGCCTGTCTTCCTTCATCAAAACCCTCTTTTCGTGCGTCCTCCCGAACCGCGGAGGCCGCAGCATCGGCATCTTCGGTCGTCTGTTCGGCCTGGCGGTGGGCATCCTCCAAGATACGGCGAGCATCCTCTTCCGCATCCTGGATTGTTTTGCGCGCCTCGTCACCTTTTTGTTTTACCTCGGCAAAAGCCCTCTCCTCGGCGTCGGAAACGATTTGCTTCGCCTCTTGTTCGGCGCTTTCCATCATGTGCTGCTTTTCCTGCTCCCAGTTTTGCCGGAAAAGCTCGGCTTCCCGTCGCAGATCATCGGCGGTAGGTCCGGTATACTCCTCCACCGCCGCAGGAATCTCTTCCTCGATCATGGGCTGGAAAGGAGTTTGCAGCACAACCTTATCCTGTAAGGTTGCGACCTCCTGGGAACGAAACACATTCTTGGCCAAATCGATATCCTCCCGGTCCTATCTCCCGCGAAATCAGACGACCATCTCGTCTTCGCCGGAACGGGCCACAACAATTTCTCCCTGATCTTCGAGTTTCCTGATGATGGCGACAATCTTCTGCTGGGTCTCTTCCACATCCTTGAGCCTGATCGGTCCCATGTATTCCATCTCTTCCTTGAGAAGTGCGGATGCTCGCTTGGACATGTTCCGGAAGATCTTGTCCTGGACCTCCGCTTCCACGCCGCGCAAGGCCTTTGCAAGCTCGGCGGTATCCACTTCCCTGAGAACCTTCTGGATCGCCCGGTCGTCGAGAAGAACGATATCCTCGAAGACAAACATTCGCTTTTTGATCTCTTCGGCCAGCTCGGGGTCCTCTTCCTCAAGGGATTCGATGATCGCCTTCTCGGTGGTACGGTCCACGAGGTTGATGATTTCAACAATGTTCTCAACACCACCGGCAGCGGTAAAATCCTCACTGGAAAGGGTCGAAAGCTTTTTCTCGAGCACCCGTTCCACCTCACGTAAGGTCTCGGGGCTGGTTCTGTCCATGGTGGCGATTCGCTTGGCAACATCGGACTGGAGTTCGTGGGAAAGGCTTCCGAGAATCGCCGAAGCCTTTGCCGGTTCCAGGTAGGCAAGAATCAAGGCAATGGTCTGGGGATGCTCCTGCTGGATGAAGTTCATCAGGTGCGCAGGATCGGTACGTCTGATAAAATCGAAGGGACGTACCTGTAGACTGCTGGTGAGGCGGTTGATAATATCCACCGCCTTTTGGCTGCCGAGGCTTTTTTCCAAAAGTTCCCGAGCATAGTCTATACCACCGGAAGTGATGAAGTCCTGAGCCATCATAAGCTCCTTGAACTCCATCAGGACCCTATCCCTATCCTCGGAATCCACATTATCAAGCCGTGCGATCTCGAAGGTGAGGGTTTCGATCTCGTCCTCCCGCATATGCTTGAAGATCTCGGCGGAAATCTCCGAACCGAGGGTTACGAGGAAAATAGCAGCTTTCTGCCGTCCCGAAAGCTCTTTCTTGATCTTTTTCCCGCCGGCAGCGGCGGCCTGCCCCCCGCTCTGTTTTGCCATACGCTACTCCTCCGCCAACCAGGTCCGTATCAGCTGAGCGACATCCTCCGGATGCTCCCGCGCCATATTGATGGCGTTTTCCTGCATCTCCATACGAGCCCGCTCTTCCACCGACATGGCCACTTCCATCTCTTCCTCTTCCGCATTCCGCAGGGCCGCTTCCCGCATCATCTGATGCTGACGGGCAAGCTCTTCTTCCCGAAGTCTTCTTCGCCGCTCAAGTTCCCTGCTGATCAGCCTGAACACAATAAAGGCGACGATGATGACGGCGAGGCCGATAATCGAGTAGAGGATCGCCTGCTGCAGCCGTTTCTGGGCCCGAAAATGTTCGTCTTCCTGGGCGAACTGACCGGAACGGTCGAACTGAATGTGCTGAACGGTAACGGAATCGCCCCGCTCCTTGTTGAAGCCGACCGCGTGTTCGATGAGGGTCTGGGCCTTTTTCAAGTCATCGTCGGAGACCGGTGTGTATTCACGCACGATGGAACCGTCGGTATCCAGCTTCACCGTTCCGTTTTCATTGTAGCTCCAACGCCACACCCCGTCGACGGCCACACCGACGGTGATGCGTCGAATGGTCCACGGGCTCTTCTCTTCGACGATATTCCTCGTATTGACTTCCTGATTAACGATTTCGGAATTCTTGCTGTAGTTTCCCACGAGGTTATTCATGTCCTTGTAGGCGGGAGGGGTTTGCCCTTCCTGTCCAGGAGGCCCCTCGGGATTGAATCCGGTTCCCTTAAATTCCTCCTTGACAATCTCACTGGAACGGGGAATGGAGAGCACATATTCGCGCTCGTTGTAGGGGGTATTGGGATTATCCTCCACGGTTGTAACGGGAAAATGTTCTTCGGTGGAGACCGTCTCCTTTCGGAAGTCGAGATCGATATCGACCTTGAGGATGCTGACACGATCGGGGCCGAATATCTGACTCATCTCTTTGAAGATCTGATTCTTGTAAGTAGATTCAAGCCGCTGCTTTTGATCAAGCTGTCGCTTCGAAAGTTCCAGACGATCAAAATCGGCCATGTCGGCAAAATCGTTCAGAACAACACCACGCTGGTCGCTAATAACGATGTTTTCATCCTCCAAACCTTCAACAGCCAGGCGTACCAGTTTTACGATTCCTTCAATTTTGGATCGGCTTTGGGTGATATCGGAGCCTGGTCTGGGGGTAATAATGACCGAGGCGGTAACAGGATTTTGGTCCTCCTGAAAAAGCTTGTCTTCGGGTAAAACCAGGGTTACCTGCGCATTGTCCACATCCTCAAGTGCTTCTATATGCTGTTCGAGGTTTTCGGTAATGGCCCGCCTGAGGTTTACATTCCGTTCGAAGTCCGTAAGGGTCCAGCGGTCCATCTTAAAGATATCCCAGGGAGAGGTATCTGCAGGGATTAAATCTTCCCGGGCCAAAATCGATACCATTCGCTGGGCCGTACGCTTATCGGGAACAAGGATCAATCCCTCGGCGGTTATTTTATGTTCAACCCCTTCTTCATCGAGACGAACACTAATCTTGTCCAGCTTATCCTGGTCTGTAATGGGCGCCGTTATCAAAGGCACCATGCTCGGTGTCGCACTGACATGCAACATAAGCACAATTCCCACCACGGCCACCACTACCACCGCTGCGAGAATAAGTTTTTGAACCATCGACCACTTTCCCCATAAGGTCTTCAATTGGTCGATACTCTTTTTCAACCATTCGTTCATGTCCCCTCCCATATCCTCTGACGATTATGCGCTCTCTTCCCCGTTGAGAGCACAAAACCGATTACTATCTCAGGTTTATAATCTCACGATACGCTTTCAAGGCTTCGTCAACAACACTCTTGGTCATCGATACCGCCATATTCGCCTTTCCCATGGCGATGGTGACATCGTGAACATCCACACTATCAGGATCGGTAATAAACTGCTGGGCAAGGGCATTGGCCTCCTGCTCCTGGTTACTGGCCCCGGTAAGGGCCTTTTCCACCAGGGAGCCGAAATCCTGCCCAACCATGGGAGCATCGACTTTCTCCTCATTGGCGTGCACGATCCCGGAAAGATGCGAGGGGTTGGTTTTTGCCAGCCTGACGATATCACCGACGGCGGCTCCTGTAATCGCACTCATCTATTACCTCCCGATCTCGAGGGCCCGCATGAACATTGCCTTGCTTCCGTTCACCACGGCCACATTCGCCTCATAGGAGCGGCTGGCACTCATCATGTCCACCATCTCCTCCACAATATTGACATTGGGCATTTCAACATACCCCTTCTTCGGACCTGTCTGAATGGCATCGGGATGGGTCGGATCGTAGACCAGCTTGGGCTTCGCATCCATATCCTTTTGAACGGAAGCAACCCGAACTCCTCGTCCCACGCCATTATCAAGGGCGGTGGGAAGGAAAGGACTTCGCCAGTAAGGCTGGCTGTTACGTGATCGAAAGATGACCCGACTGCGTCTGAAGGGTCCCCCTTCGGGGGTTCTCGCCGTGCTTGCATTGGCAATATTATCGCTCACCACATCCAGACGTAAGCGCTGGGCGCTCATGCCGGTGGCCGCCACGTTGATGCTGCTAAAAAGGCCCATACTCTATCTCCTTACTAACGCAGAACGATGTTGACCCGGGAAAATTCCCCTGCAACAACCCTGCTCATCATGTCGTATCGCAACTGATTCTGAAGAAGAAGCATGCTCTCCTCCTCCACGTCCACATTATTACCGTTGTTGTCCGATTCACTCAGGTAATCCAGGACCCTTTTGGGTCGGACATCACGATAATTCTGAACACGATTAAATGGAATGTGACGCTCATTGGTAAGGGCGGCCTGAGGCTTGGTTACCTTTTCCGAATCGAGAGCCCTGGCGAGCTGCGATTCGAAATTAACGACACTCCGTTTATAGTTCGGCGTATCGGCATTGGCAATATTATTCGCCATCACCTGGCGCCTGAGCATCTCCACATCCATGGAACGGTGCAAAATATCGAGGGTTTTTCCAAAACTATTATTCAGAAACATCCTGTGCCTCCGTTCTTATCATCGGTCCGATACCCATCCCACTTTACCATCTTCTACAGGATGTACCGTGCAAGATCCTGGTCCTGCACAATATCTCCGAGTTGACTCTCCACATACTCGGGGGTAATCGGTATCTTCTGCCCTTTAAGCTCGGGAGCGGTAAAGGAGATGTCCTCCAGCAACAGCTCCATAATGGTGTGGAGACGCCGTGCACCGATATTCTCGGTCCGTGCATTCACCTCAGCAGCAATCTCGCTCAGTTTTCTGATCGCGGGATCGGTAAACTCAATATCAACCCCTTCGGTTTTCAAGAGTTCGATATATTGCCGGGTCAGGGCATTTTCAGGCTCCGTCAGAATCCTAACGAAATCGTCGGCATCGAGGTCGTCGAGTTCCACACGCAGGGGGAAGCGCCCCTGAAGTTCGGGAATCAGATCACTCGGCTTACTGGTATGAAAGGCACCGGCAGCAATGAAGAGGATGTGACTGGTATCGATCATACCGTACTTGGTGTTGACGGTCGAACCTTCCACAATGGGAAGGATATCCCGCTGGACCCCTTCCCTGCTCACGTCGGCACCACCCTGGTCCGATTTCACGGCAACCTTGTCAATTTCATCGATAAAGATGATACCCATCTGCTCGCATCGCTCCCTGGCGATATCTCCGGCCCGTTCGGTATCGATCAATTTATCCATCTCTTCGTCGAGAAGGATCTTTTTCGCCTGTTCGACTCTCACCCGTTTGCGCTTCTTACCACCTCCGAAGATTGAACCGAGATTTCCGAAGTTAACATCCATTGCCTCGGGGCTCTGTCCGCTGAATACTTCTATGGTGGGAAATGAGCCGCCGCTGACCTGGACCTCCACAAGCTTGTCGTCCAGCTTTCCTTCTCGCAGCATGGTCCGGAATTTTTCCCGGGTAGCGCCCTGCCCGCCACCGACCTCGGGAACAGATGGATCTCCCCCAATACCCGGAAGCAAAAGGTCGAGAAGGGCCTCCTCCGCCCGGTTTTCGGCCTCCACCTTGACACCTTCGGACATCTCTGCCTTAACCATATTCAGAGAAACGGTCATGAGGTCTCTGACCATGGATTCGACATCCCGTCCCACATAGCCGACTTCCGTATATTTCGTCGCTTCAACCTTGATAAACGGCGCACCGCTAAGCCTCGAAAGTCTTCGGGCTATTTCGGTCTTTCCTACGCCGGTCGGCCCTATCATGATGATATTTTTCGGTGCGATTTCATCCCTGAGATTTTCGGCCAGCATACGACGCCTGACCCTGTTTCGCAGGGCAATTGCAACGGCCTTTTTCGCCTTTTCCTGACCGACAATATATTTATCCAGCTCGGTGACAATCTGGCGGGGAGTCATCGTGTCGAAATTCTGTTTCATAGTATCTCCTCCAGGATGAACTGATCGTTCGTATAGATACAAATACCCGAAGCGATCTTCATCGCACGGAGGGCAATTTCTTTCGGTGGAAGGTCGGAGGCGTCAAGATAGGCAAGGGCCGCGGCATAAGCAAAATTGCCACCGCTACCGATGGCAATGGCGTTGTTTTCCGGCTCTACGACATCGCCGGTCCCGCTGATAAGCAAGGTTTTGGTATGGTCGGCAACAAGCAGCATTGCCTCCAAACGGCGAAGGGCCCGGTCGGTCCTCCACAGCTTTGCAAGCTCCACCGCTGAACGGGTAATGTCCCCCCCGTGCTGCTTCAATTTCCCTTCAAAATGCTCAAACAAGGTAAAGGCATCTGCGGTTGCTCCTGCAAAGCCTGCAAGTACCTTTCCGTCATACATCCGGCGGACCTTTCGCGCGTTTCCCTTCATTACCGTTTGGCCCAATGTAACCTGTCCATCACCGGCCATCGCCACGTTTTCTTCACGTCTGACAGCGATGATTGTCGTCGCATGCATGGTGAGGCTCTTTTCTTCGCTCATGATTTCTGCTCCTTTTTCCCGACAGAACCTGTGGATCCATGGGGATGTGCATTTCGATAAACATCCTGAAGCCGCTTCAGGGAAACATGAGTATAGATCCCGGTGGTGGAGAGATCGGCATGTCCGAGCAACTCCTGAACCGTTCTGATATCCGCCCCCCTATCGAGGAGGTGGGTTGCAAAACTATGCCGAAAGAGATGGGGATGCAGCCGTTTTCCCGAAGCAAGTCGCTCTTGATGTTTTCTTAAGATAAAACCGGCACCTCGTCTGGTCAATCTTTCTCCATGCGCATTGAGAAAAAGTGCCTGAACAGCGTCTTTTTTGTCCGATGCGACCCGCGCTCTTCGGTAGGGAAGATAGGTGGCAAGTGCAGACATTGCCTGGGGACCCAGATAGGCAATCCTTTGGCGATCTCCCTTTCCCAAGAGTTTTACCGTCCTTTTTTTCGTATCGAGGTCAAGCATATCTATTCCAACAGCCTCGGAGACACGGGCCCCGGTACTGTACAAGAGTTCCATGAGCAATTTGTCCCGTACCCCTATGAATCCATTTCCCGAAAAGGACAGGAGTTCAGAGGCTTCCACCTCGCTCAGAACCTCGGGAAGATGTCGTTCCCGCCCTTTACCCCTTACCGAAGCAAAGGGATTCGATACAACATCTCCCTGCTTTACCGCATAACGGTAGAAGCCCCTGATCGAAGAGAGGGCCCGTGCGGAGGAGGCGGGGCTCAAAGTATCTTTGAGTTCGGCAACGAAACGTCTCACCAGGGAGGGGGAGAGTTCGAGCCCGCAGCCTTCATCCTCAACGAAGCGACAGAATCGGTCCAGATCGACACCGTAGGCATCGACCGTACGGGGAGAAAGGGTCCTAACCGCAACAAGATAGCGAAGATACGTGTCTACCAACGATCGAATTTCGCTTTTTTCGGCTTCAGGCATTCTTTCGGTCCCCCTGAAAGGCGGAAAACCATGTTCCGCTGTAGAAAAAGAGGTCACCCTCTATTTCCTGTCTCACCAACCGGGCAAAGGAAGAAGGTTCTCGTGCTTCCTCGCCTCCGACAATAGTCCGGCAGCCATCGCTGCCCCAATGACGAAGCAGATCACTTCCGTGCTCAAGCACAGCGGCCCCGTCTCGTTCGAGATGCAGGGTCCCACGAAAGGCCTCACGTTCAACCCCGCAGCGATGGACAAAGAGGTCGCGCCCCTGTTCCAAGGCATAGTCCGCTGTAATGAGGGCACCGGACTTTGTCGGGGCGGCTATCACCACGGTGGAGCGGCAGATACCGGAAATGATTCTATTCCTTGCGGGAAAGTGGAAACGCAGGGGCGCCGTTCCCGGAGGATACTCACTGACAAGCCCCCCGCCCTCGGCGAGAATGCGCTTTGCAAGCCGATGATGGGCCTCAGGATAGATGCGATCGACACCTGAACCGAGAACCGCAAGGGTGTATCCCCCGCCACTGAGGGCCCCTTCATGGGCGGCCCTGTCGATTCCTCTGGCAAGCCCCGAAACAACGGGAACGGAAGAAAGCGCCAGTTCTGCGGAAAAAGAGAAGGCAGCGGCTATCGAAGCGGGATCACCTTTCCGGGTACCGACCACGGCAACGGCAGGATCGGCAGGAGCGGGTAATGATCCACGGAGATATAAGAGATAAGGCGGATCATAAATCTCCCGCAGCAGAACCGGATAGCGAGAATCCCAGTAGGAAATAATGGATGCACCTATGGCATTTACACCCTGGACCACCCCTTCGATGTCTTTCTCGATATTCAACAACTGTTCGTTCTCGAAATGAAGGCGTCTGCCGGTCAAAGCCTGGAGATCGAATCGGCCCAGACGCAAAAGCTCCCGCAGGTCGGGAATAATGTCGGAAAGCATAAGACGCTCGGCACTACGAAGGCCGGGAAGAAGCGATATACCAATGTCAAACCGGATATCATTCATAACTTCCCTCCAAGAGTGCCGAACGGTTTTCCGTGGCCTTTGCCTTCTGTTCCTCGCTCGCCTGTTTGCTCTCGCTGATCTCCTTATAGAGCTGGGCCGCTTCCTGTGGAAAGCCCTCAAGAATTCGGATACGGGCAAGCAAAAACTTTCCTCCGACATGGTTCGGATAGACCTTCAAAAGCCGCAGGGTTCGACGTTCACCCTCGACTACATCATCCATATCATAGAGGGCAAGAACGGCAGAGGCGTACAAAGCGCTTTCATATCTACCATCAAGCTCCACCGCTCGTTCGAGATAAAAGGAAGCCTCCTCGATCCCCTTCTCTCGCAGGGCCTTATCACCTTCGGCCTTTGCAACATAGCCTCGGCACAGCCCTGCATAATAGAACAGGACAGGATTTGCAGGGTAGATATCGAGGGCCCTTGTAAATTGTTCGAGAGCCGGACCGTACATCTTCTTTTCCATCAAATCCAGTGCAAGGATTCGATAATAGAGTCCGAGCTGACCGGTATCCTGTACACGCTTTTCAATATCGCTATCGTAGCGGCGGATAGCCTTTTCCAATTCATCAATCTTCTTTGCATCAACACTCTCATCCCGATACCCTTCCCGTTCGGTAGAGCTAAGCAGCTGAAGCATCCGATCTCCTCCCCGGGAACAGGAAGCAAATAGGAGCGGAAGAAGGAGCAGAAGAAAACAGCGTTTTTTATTCATAGAGACCTCCTTCTTTCTATACATCGGGATAGCCCTCCGACGATTCATCATGGGAGGCAGCACAAGAGCCCCGGGGATGAAACTGTTCGTGGGTACTACGAAGGGTCGGATCATCGATATGGGTGTAGATCTGGGTGGTCGAAATATCGGAATGGCCAAGCAGTTCTTGAACGGAACGAAGATCGGCTCCACCGGCAAGCAAATGCGTGGCGAAGCTGTGACGCAGGGTGTGTACCTTCCCATCGACCCCGGCAAGAAGCGAGAACTGTTTGAAACGCTTCCATACGTTTTTACGGGAGAGGGGCGTTCCCCTTCTGCTGAGGAATAAAGCATCTGTGGGATGAAAACTCTTTGCCAAAAGGGGCCGGGCATCGGTAAGATAGCGTCCGATCCATTTTCTGGCCTCATCCCCTAAGGGGACAACACGTTGTTTCGACCCCTTTCCTGTAACCCTGATAATCCCATCCCGAAGGTAAAGCGATCCAGCTGAGAGGCCTACAGCCTCGGAAACCCGCAAACCAGCCGAATAGATGAGCTCAAAAAGGGCCCGATCCCGCAGCCCCTCAGGAGTTTCCAGAGGGATGGCGTTCAGAAAGGCTTCAACCTCTTCTATGCTCAATACCGAGGGGAGGCTACGTCCAAGCTTGGGAGCGTCTACCATCCGTGCAGGATTATCCTGCCGATACTCCTCCGAAACAAGAAAATCAAAAAAACTTCGCATGATCGACACCAATTTGGCAATGGTGTGTTTATCGCTTCCCTCCTCGAAACGGAGGGTGAGATAGTCGACCAAATCGGCATCACCGGCCGAGAAAGGGGTCTTCCCTTCTTCCTCAAGCCAGCCGAGAAGACGTGAGATAGCGGACACATAGCTCTCCCGGCTTAGGGGTGCCAGGGAAAGAACGGCACCGAGATGAGCATCATAATCCCGCAAAAGCGTCTTACCGGTCATACCCTTTGCCTGCTACTTTTCGCCCTGCTGTCCGGCGGCCTTGCGGTCCCGCAATACCGTGGGAATCCCCAAATCTCCATCCTCCGAATTTCGCCCGAGAAGATAACTCGGACTGACTCCCTGACTCATACCCCGCTGGAGCTTGATCCAATCTTCGTACTGAATCACCTCTTCATTCTGCTCTTCGGGAACTTCGGGCATGATCTTCTCACTTGCGGCGTCGAATCCGGTGGCGACAACCGTAACGGTGATGGTATCTTCCAAGGCTTCGTCAACAGACTGGCCGGGGATGATGAGAGCATCATCGTCCGCGTTGGCGGTGATGATCTTGATAACCTCTTCATACTCGGTCAGGGAAAGATCGAGCCCTCCGGTCACATTTACGAGGATACCCTTGGCCCCTTCGATGCGCGCATCCTCAAGCAGAGGATTGTTGATGGCGTTGGTCGCCGCATCAACGGCACGATTATCCCCGCTACCGACACCGATCCCCATGAGGGCATCGCCCCTTCCCTTCATGATGGTCCTGACATCGGCAAAATCGATATTAATCTCACCAGGCTCGGTGATAAGTTCACTGATTCCCTGAACTCCCTGACGGAGCACATCGTCGGCAAGCATGAAGGCTTCGCGAATGGTGGTATTTCTTTCCACTATTTTCAATAGATACTGGTTCGGAATGGTTATGAGGGTATCTACCTGTTCCCGCAGTCGCGCGATCCCCTCTTCGGCAAGCATCATCTTCCGCTTGCGCTCAAAATCAAAGGGCTTCGTTACCACGGCAACGGTAAGAGCATCGAGTTCCCTGGCGATCTGCGCAACAACGGGAGCGGCTCCTGTTCCCGTACCACCGCCCATACCGGCGGTGATGAAGACCATATCGGCCCCGCGAAGGATCTTGGCGATCTCCTCTTTCGACTCCTCGGCAGCCTCCCGCCCCTTATCGGGAACGCCTCCGGCACCGAGCCCGCCAGTTGCCTTTTCGCCAATCGGCAACTTTATCTTTGCCTTCGAACGGCTGAGGGCCTGAAGATCGGTGTTTATCGCAATAAACTCCACCTTTTTCAGGCCGCTTTCGATCATGCGGTTGACGGCATTACTTCCGCCTCCGCCCACCCCGACCACCTTGATGACCGTAGGTTCGCTCTGATCCATCTCAAAGGATCCCTGTTCAACAACTTCAATCTGCATAGCCCCCTCCCAGAAGCATCTAAAGTGCCTTTTACCGAAGAGCAAACACACCACATATCCCCTCTTCGGCCGTTAGCTATTTTCAATCTCTATGTTAGAAAAACTCCTTCATCCAGTTTTTCAATTTCGCCATCATACCGCTTCCGCTTCTTCTCGGGGAGACGGAAGCTCCTCCCTCACTCTGTATCTGGGCGGCCTCATAAAGGACAAGGCCCACCGCAGTAGAGTAGATCGGCGTCTGATAAACATCGGAAAGCCCGCCCAATTTCGTCGGAACGCCAACCCTTGCGCGTCTTCCGAATATCTCCTGAGCAAGCTCCGCCGCACCGGGGATCATTGCCCCGCCGCCGGTGAGGACCACCCCGCCGCCGAGATGACGCAGGTAATCCTTTTTCACCAACTGCTCTTTAACAAGGTTATAGATCTCAGCCATTCTCGGCTGGATGATCTTACACACCTCACGGCGCTGAACCGTTACCGACGGCCAGCCGCCGATACCGCGAATCACCACATCCTCATCCTTGTCGACAAGGGGCAAATAACAGACCCCGGATTCCCGTTTAATACGTTCGGCTGCCTCGTTGGGAATTTTCAGCATAAAGGAGAGATCGCTGGTAACCTGCCCGCCCCCAAGAGCAAGTACGTTGGTGTGGTAGGGAGCACCATCGATGTACACAAGGATATCGGTAGTCCCCCCCCCAAGATCGATCAGCAGAACCCCCATCTCTTTTTCTTCTTCGGTAAGGACCGCTCCCGCCGCAGCCAGAGGCTGGAGAACAATATCCTTCACCCGAAAACCGGCACGGTTCACACATTTAAGCAAATTCTGGGCGCTGGTCACCGAACCGGTAACAATATGGACCTCCGCCTCCAGTCGAATGCCAATCATGTCCAGAGGATCCTTGATCCCCCCCTGGTCATCTACGACAAACTCCTGCGGGATAACATGAATCACCTCACGATCCATGGGGATGACGATCGCCTTGGCCGCATCGATAACGCGCCCAATATCCTCACGGTTGATCTCCCGTCCCTTACCGGTGACCGCAACAACGCCCCGTGAGTTGATGCCCTCGATGTGCGCACCGGCAATGCCGGTAACCAAATGCAGCACCTCGCGACCGCTCATCATCTCGGCGGCTTCAATCGCGGAGGTCACCGACCGCATTGTCGATTCGATATTGATAACGACTCCCCGGCGCAGTCCCTCCGAAGGACTTGTTCCAACTCCGGTGATCTGGAGCCGGTTATTTTCATCGAATTCGCCGATAACGGCACACACTTTGGTCGTCCCGATATCAAGCCCAACGATCATATCATCAACCGGCAAGTCACTCCTCCCTAATCTTGTAGACCACTTCCCCCGTCCGGAAATCGATCTCATCAAGTTTATCAACCATGTTCTGTTGCGACACCACGTCGAGAACCATCATTATATAGGTCAGCAGCTGCTCATCGATGGAAGTCCCAATTCGAACCCTAACTTTCCTGTGTGCGGGAAAGAGCAGCACTTCGTAATCATCACCGTTCTTTTTAATGAATTTTAGCTCAGATATCAACCGGTAGAGCTCAGGAGAAGTATTTCTTACCTTTTCCAGATCCGAAAGAAAAGAGACAAGTGCGGAAGGAACGAACATTCGCCCCGATAACTTCGGAATCTCAATACCGGAGAGCACCGGCATCCCCGAACTCTCCTTACCAGGATAAGGAAACAAGACTCCGTCTGCAGATACAAACAGTGGAACACTCCGTCCGTCAAGCTCGGCAATGGTGGAGGCGACGGGAACACGCTCGGTGATGGAAATCGAAAGGGAACCGGGAAACTTTTTCTCCACAGCCGCCTTAGCAATAAAGGGCACGGATTCAAGTTTTCGCGCCACAATTTGCGGATCGATGGCAAGATAAGAGCCTCCGGAATCGATACCGGCTATCGAAAGTATCTCGGAATCGGAAAGAGGAAAGGAACGTCCGACATGGATAGTGATATCATTCACCACCAGGCGGGGAGAAATGACAAAGTGAAAACACAACTCCCCGAATAGAACCAAAAACAGAAAGAGGATAACGACAAAGAAGATCTTTTCAAGTCCGTTGGCGGATTCGCTGTTTTTTCTTCTAACCGAATCCTGCCAATAGGCAATGCTGCTCATGAACGTAAGCTCCTATCCAATTCAGCTTCCCTGGAGACACCAAGGATGATACCACACATCATCATGGTCACAAGCACCGAAGACCCCCCGTTCGAAAAGAGGGGAAGCGGAAGCCCCGTCGCGGGAACTAATCCGCACACCACCGCCATGTTCAGCAGTGCCTGATAAAAAATAACGGATGTAAGGCCGAACACAAGGTAAAAACCGAAACCGCTTTTATCCCGTATTTTGAAAGCGGTCATATAGCCGCGAACCGCAAAGGCGGTAAAAAGTGCTATAACGAAAAGAACGCCGAGAAACCCCGTCTCTTCTCCAAACACGGCAAAAACAAAATCAGAATGAGCCTCGGGAAGCCCACCAAGCTTTTTTGTTCCCATACCGAGCCCGCTTCCCCACAAGTGTCCACGGCTGAGGGCCGTTTGAGAGGCAAGGACCTGGTATCCCGTTCCCACAGGGTCGCCGTAGGGATCAAGGAAGGCAAGAAGTCTTCGCACCCGATGTTCCTTGGTAAACAAAAGCATGGCAAGAATCGGAAAAATCGTGATAAAGAGGAAGAAAAAGTGAATCAGCCTGACTCCTGCAACAAAAAACATGATGAGGGCGACCAGAAGGACAAAGGCCGCTGTGGAAAAATCGTTCTGTAAATAGATCAGTGCGGTAAAGCCTCCAACCAAAAGGAGAGGAGGCAGGACTGCATTGCCGAAATCGTCGAGACGGTGTTCCTTTTTACTCATGATTCGTGCCACATAGAGCACTACGGCAAGCTTGACAAGCTCCGAAGGTTGAAAAGAATTGCCGCCGAGAAGAATCCAGCGTCGGGCCCCCATGATTTCCCTGCCGATGCCGGGAATGAAGGTAAGCACCATGAGAAAAAGTGTTCCGACAAGAATAAGGGGGACACTTTTCTCCCAGAAATCAAGAGAAAGCCGGGAAGAAACTACGGCAAGGACCAAGCCTATAACGAGGAACACAAGATGGCGGTCCAAAAAATGTCGAGGATTGCCGAAGGCTCGTTCCGCATAGAAATAGGAAGCCGAATAAAGCGCCGCGATTCCAATGCCGGCAAGCAGCAGCATGAGCACGAGGAGGATAAAGTCACTGTTTTTTCGTTCGATCTTTTCCGCTGCAAAGAGCCCGTTCATGCTTCTCCTCTACTGAATCTTCAAGGTCGAGAGGCTGAGAATGGTAAACAGCCCTCCGAGGATCCAGAACCTGACGACGACCTTTGTTTCGTCCCAGCCCTTCTTTTCAAAATGGTGATGAAGTGGGGCCATGCGAAACACCCGCTTCCCTCGAAGCTTGAAAAAAACCACCTGAATAATGACCGAAAGCGCTTCAAGGACAAAGACACCTCCGATGATCACCAGTAAAATCTCTTTTTTTGTCATAAGCGCAATGACACCGATGACCCCTCCTAATGAGAGGCTGCCGGTATCACCCATAAAAATCTCGGCAGGGTGTGCGTTATACCAGAGGAAACCGATGCTTGCACCCGCAAGGGCAAAGCAGAGTACCGTAAGTTCCGCACTCTCCGGCAAATAGGGAATCTGAAGGTAGGCGGCAAAATCGGCCCGCCCCGAGATATAGCTGATGGCGGCAAAGGAAAGCCCTACCAGAAGGATCAGTCCGGAAGCAAGGCCGTCGAGCCCATCGGTAAGATTGACCGCATTGCTGGTCCCCACCAAAATCAACATCCCAAAGGGAATATAAAAGAGTCCCATATCCAAAACAGGATTCTTTAAAAAGGGTAAATACAAAAGTGTGGTATGCGCATTACCGTTCAGGTAGAGCACCACCATAATAAGTAAAGAAAGAAGCACTTGAGCGGAAAATTTAAAACGCGCCTGCAGACCTTCGGAACTTTTGCGAAAGATTTTCAGATAATCGTCAACGAATCCGATAAGCCCAAATCCGAGAAGCGATATTAAAGCAATCCAGGTGAAACTATTGCTGATATCCTGCCAGAGAAGTACTGAAACAGAGAGAGAAAGAAGAATCATCAAACCGCCCATGGTCGGCGTACCGCTCTTCGAAAGATGGGTAGCAGGGCCATCTTCTCTGATCACCTGCTCCGCCCTGCGTTTTTTCAATTTTCTGATAAGCCAGGGACCGAAAAGAAAAGAGATAAAAAGGGCGGTTACCGCTGCATAGGCACTTCTAAAGGTGATGTACTGAAATACATTAAAGGCGGAAAAGCGGGAAACCAAAGGTAGTAACAATTCTTTAAGCATGGAGAGACTCCTTTTCCTCGTGCTGCAAAAGGGGTATCAATCGTTCAAGTCCCATTGTTCTGCTTCCCTTAAGCAGGACAAGGTCGCCCTCCCTTACAAAAGCAAGAAGCTTTTCGGAAAGTTCATCAAATTGATTTTCGGAAAAATGAAGGATTTGCGACATGCTTCCCTGTTCTGAGATTTCCCGAAAGCTCTCCGACGTTTCCTCTCCGTACAGGAAAACAGCATCGACACCGGAAGCGGCAATGGCTTGCCCCGCTGCCCGATGAGCGTCAAGGCTTGAGGGACCAAGCTCTTTCATTGAGCCGAAGACAATAATCTTGCGTCCGTCCCACGGTAGTGATGCGATATATTCAAAAACCCGTTCGGAGGAATCGAGATTTGCGTTATAACAATCATCAAGAACGGAAATTGGCCCACGAAGCAGGCGGCATCTTCCGGTAACGGGAACAGCAGCCGATAAGGCAGCGCCTATAAGCTCGGGAGATACCCCAAGTTCGAAAGCAAGGGCGATAACGCCACAGCCATTTCGCAGGTTGTGCTGCCCAAGGAGGGGATAGTGAATCGAGACCCCACGGTACCGAAGGAGCCATCCTTCCGTCCCAAGATCTTCAACAGTCTCGAGTCCGGTAAGGGTGGCAGGGCCATACGGGCGAAAGGTAAGAGAGGGGTACCGATTTTTCAGCGCATCGATACGGTCATCATCTTCGGGATAAAAGACAAAGCCCTCTCCCTGCATGTGCGCAAAAACCTTTGTCTTTTCCCGAAAGACACCCTCCTTACCGCCGAGAGGACCGCTATGTGCGGTACCGATATTGGTAATAAGAAGATGCTGAGGATGGTAGAGCGAGGAAAGCAGCTCCATCTCACCGATTCGATTGATACCAAGCTCAAAAACACCAAAATAATCGGCAGGGCCAACTCCGAAGAGTGCCAATGGTAACCCAATCTCCGAGTTGAGGTTCCCCGGATTTACCACAGTGGGAGCCTTCATCGACAAAACCGAACCAAGAAGCTCCTTTGTCGTGGTTTTACCGCTGCTTCCGGTCACTGCTATCCGAACAAGGCTATCGAAGCGGTCGATCCACCAGCGGGAAAGCCGTTGTAGAGCAACAAGAGGATCTTCGACTGCCATAACGACAAGTCCGGAGTGCGTTGCAAAGGTCGCCCACCCCCCTTCGACACAAGCACTTTTTTTGTGATCAACCAATACGGCGGGAGCACCAGCCCGAACAGCTTCGGAAAGATAATGGTGACCATCCGCACGTTCCCCCTCCAGAGCGACAAAAAGATTCCCGGGTTTCACATTCCGGGAATCGATGGCGATACCGTCGATCGTAACAGTTTTTTTCTCGGAGGGGGAAAAGACTACAGCACCGATAACGGCGGCAGCCTCCCGGGCTGAAAAGCCTTCCGTTTTTTTATCCATCTGAAGCCCTCCGTATGGAAGGCAATTTTATTTCCAAAAGCGATCGACCGCTTCCTTTTTTCAGGCCCAGTTCCCGGGCAATACGATCGATTCGTTCCGGGGCCCGTAGAATGGCAATATTGACAACGGTTCTTTTATTCTCTTCAAACAGCTCGGTCTGGCGTGCATGGAGCATTTCGACCTGTCCCATCAGATGGTCGTAGCGATAGACCTGATCCACCAGCAAAAATGCAGACACGGGCAACGCAGCCGCAATCAATAAAATAAATACCCGTTTGTTGTTCATCTATCTATCCTCATCGATCAACTTCCGGACAACACGAAATTTGGCACTTCTCGACGGTGCATTGCCCCTCACTTCCTCTTCCGTCGGGCGTAACGGCTTCTTTGTCAGAATTTCAGCCGCAGTTACTCCCCTATCACTATCTATCGGCGCGCCTGAAGAGGATATGCACCCTTTCTTTTTATCCAAAAAGAAGTGCTTCACAATCCGGTCTTCCAGGGAATGAAAGCTTATCACACCCATCATGCCGCCGGGTCGCAATCTGGCAAAAGCATCGCCCAAGGCCGATTCCAGCCTGGCAAGCTCACCATTAACCGCAATACGAAGGGCCTGAAATGTTCTGGTTGCGGGATGAATCCGGCCATGCCGGTACGACTGGGGTGATGCCGTCCAAATAACCTCTTCGAGTTCTTTGGTTGTGGCAAAGGGTTTACTTTGTCGTCGGGCCACAATAGCGGAAGCAAAACGTCGCGACAAACGCTCTTCCCCAAAACGGAATATAAGATCGGCCAGCTCGTTCTCCGGATATGTGTTGATAATATCCGCAGCCGACTGCTCAAGGTGTGCTTCAAGCCGCATATCAAGAGGCTCATCCTCTCGGAAGGAAAACCCCCTGCCCGATCTCTCATAATGAAAAACAGAAATACCAAGATCGAACAAAACGGCGTCGGGACGTTCATCTCCCAGTGGATAATCCCGGAAGAAAACATTAAACCAGGTGTTGAACAAACGCACCCTTTCCCCAAAGGGCGCAAGCCGCTGTCTGGCAACTTCCAGAATCTTCTCATCGGCATCCAGTCCGACAATCCGGCAACCCGGAAGCCGGGAAAGAAACAGCTCGCTATGCCCCCCCTCCCCGAGGGTGCAATCAACAAGCAATCCCTTGTCAAGGGTCGGAGAGAGATAATGAAAGGCCTCCTCCGACATTACCGACCGATGAACAATATCCATGAACGTCCCTGTCATACCTGAAATCACTCCGAGGGCGTTGCGAGTACATCGCCAAGCTCTTCAGCTGCAGCGAGGAATTCGCTTTCGCTTTCATCGAGGTAGGAACGATAGGCATCGGTATCCCATACCTCAAGATAAGAATCGATTCCCAGTATGACCGCCTCCTTCTTCAATTCTATTCCGGCAGAATCCCGCAAGGTGGGCGGAATGGTGATTCTTCCGGAACGGTCTATCTCGCACTCCTGAGCGGGAGCGATGATGCGCCGCTGCAGCAATCGCGTCTTGGATTTAAACAGCGACGACGAGCCCATGATCGAATGGGCAATCTTTTTCCACTGCTCCGGGGGAAAGAGCCAAAGGCAGGTGTCGACACCGCGGGTTACAACGACCACATTGCCGGTCACCTCTGACCGAAGACGCGAGGGAATCATGAGTCGTCCCTTCTCGTCTATGGAGTTTCGATATTCCCCCATGAACATCTTACTGCCACTTTCTCCTATTTTTTCCCACTTCTCCCCACCTTTTCCCCTTTTATACTATCCCAACGGGCCGAAAAGTCAACCAAAGCCCCCAATTTGCAAGAGTGCAAAGAAAAAAAGAGAGAGATCACTGCTCAACAGAAGTTTAGTAGAGAGATTCGTTTACCCATGTCACTATGTTATATGTTTATTGAAAGCCACTATCTCGTTTATCCCGATGGAGATACTCAAGAAATTAACGGTTCTGTAGCTTTTAATGCTTTGGTGGATATGAATGGAGGCGCGGTTCGGCTCCCTTTAGCAAGCCATCGAATGATTGTCTACAGGGTATTCAAAATCACCAGAAAAGAGACAAAAGGAGAACGCTCATCCTTCTACCACTTGGAGCTGGTAAGAGGCGAAGAGCTGTTCTCCCTTGCCGGGGGACACTAAAAGGGACGATTAACGCTTGCGAAAAAGGCGATAATCGACATCGGGGAAAATGTTGTTCTTCTTTTCAATCCTCGTCAGCCACTCGGTATTCACCGTGTTGCGGCAAAGATTTTCATAGATGAAGTTGAAGTTATGAAGATGTTCGCGTATTCGCTTTTCGGCATAGGGAACGGTCGTTCCGGTCTTCATGATGAAGGGCCAGTCCGAAGCCATGCTCAGCAGAACCTCGCGGGATGCCTGATTGAGCACGCGCTCCTTCAGACCACTTTCATCGGGGTAGCGGTCAACGAGTTCGATCATACGCTCTATCGCCTTATGAACGTGCCGATAGATCCAGTCGTTTTTGCCGTCGAGCCAAACCTCGGCATAGCCTTTGTTCCCCCAACTGGAAAAACTGGGCGTGCCCTCCTGATGGTCTGCGTGGCGCTTCAAATAATCAGAAGGGGTGATCATTTCAAGCCCGTCCCCGGACTCCGCAATCTTGCGGAAGAGATTTTCCAGCCAATCGATCCCTTCAAACCACCAGTGGCCGAAGAGTTCGGCATCATACGGACAGATAATAAAGGGAGGCTTATCCATCAGCGCCTCCAGTTTACGAACCTGATTCTGACGCTGATAAAGAAAATTCTCTGCATGCTCTTGGGTCTTTCGTAAAGCGACCTCGTGACGATAGGGACGTTTATCATCACCGGCACTGGTGATCGCATAGTATTTATAGCCCGTATACACCCGTACCTCAGGCTCGTGAATATAGGGACGGATATACTCCATCGGAAGATCATAGCCGATATCGCGATAAAACTCCCGATAGACGTAATCACCGGGATATCCGTCGCTGTTGCTCCAGACGGCTTCGGAGGAAGGATAATCCCGTCCAAAGGCCGTTAAACCATTCGGAAGCTGCATAGGTGCATAAACCCCGTAGCGGGGCTTTTTATCGGCAAGAAGGATACCGTGAGCCGCAGTAAAGAAGTAGGAAATATCGGAACTTTTCAGTAGTTTTTCCAAATCCGGATAATAGCCGCATTCCGGTAACCAAAATCCCTTGGGATGGGCTCCGAAATTACGCCCATGACTGATGATAGCACTTTTGATTTGGGCATCCACGGCCTCGGGATACTGCTGAAAAAGCGGCAGGAAGGCATGGGTTCCCGCCGTGGTGATGATTTCGATATACCCCTCTTTCTCAAAAGCACGGAACGCGGAGAGGATATTCCGTCTGTAGAGGTTCTCAAAGTCGGCAAGGTTTTGACGGTAAAACCCCAGATACATGGACGCCAGGGGAGCGAAGTCCCCATTGGAAGCCGTGCGCTCCACCTCTTTTTCGCCAAGCTCGATAAGCCTGTTCACATGATCTACATAGCGCTGCTGAAGAAGATCGTCTGCAAGCATATCCGACAGTGTAGGACTGATAGACATGGTCAGGCGAAAGGGAACCTTATCTGCTTTAAGCCTGCCGAACATTCGGAGAAGCGGCAGGTAGGTTTCAGAAATCGCCTCGTACAACCAGTCTTCTTCCAGAAACCGGGGATACTCAGGATGCCGAACAAAGGGAAGATGGGCATGTAGAATAATTCCGAGATAGCCTTTCATGAAGCCTCCATTTCTCCATTAGTTACCAATCGACAAATCCTGATAATCGAGAATCTGCAGGACCCGCTGAGGAATCCGCTCATGCTCATCCTCACGCCCTTCAAAATCCCACAAACCGGAAAGGAGAACCTTCATCTGGTCGGGATGGGAAAAGAAATCTTCCTGATTCTCGGCGATATAGCCGAGAGGACTTTTGATCATATTCGAACGACACAGTAATGTTTCACCATGTAGTGACTTTCCACGGAGATCGACACAAAAGAAACCGCCGGGTTTGGGAAGACTTATATACCAGTTGTCATCCTCTTCCTTGACGGGAATATCGAAATAATCTATGACATGGTCTTTGCTTGGTATTGCGGAAGAAAATTCATAGACCCGCAGGAAAAGCCCCTCATAATAGGGTTCGTCACAAAGACTTTTCAAACGTACGTCCTGAATATCCCAATAGGCATAGGCCCAAAGAGGATCACGAAGGAGCAAAACGATTCTGGTCTCGTTATAGTGGTCGGGAAGCAGATATTCCTCGGTCTCCTGAGAGACGATTTCTTCATCAAGAAGAATATCGTATTTTCGCCCCTTTGCCTGCATTGCCGAATTATTTCCGGCTATACGCTCGGAGCGATCTTCTTCCAGGGCATCCATGATCTGATCGATTATCTCTTCCCGATCATCTCCGTCAAAATCAAGATCCTCTTCCACATAAAGCCCTTCCCGACGAGCAAGGGCGACCAAGGTCTCTTTGGAAAGGGTAAGCAACCGTTCCCTTGTCATACCACCTCCCGGTAACAGTAAAGAGTATCCTAGGAAAATAAGTGAAACCTGTCAACCCGTAGAAAAGAGACGCTTTACAAAGACTTAACAGTTGCGCGACAATTATTATATGAAAACCCAATTGATCCTTCATGGCCACTTCTACCAGCCTCCGAGAATGAATCCCTGGACAGGAATTGTTCCCGTTCAGAGGTCGGCAGCCCCTTATCATGACTGGAACAGCAGGATAACCCGTGAATGTTACGCGGCAAACGCCTATTCACGTTATCTCCGCTACGACGGAAGGATCGATGATATTATCAACAATTACGAGATGCTCTCGTTTAATATCGGTCCGACACTCCTGGGATGGCTTCAGGAAAAGGCCCCGAATGTCTACGGAAGGATCATCGATGCCGACAGGAAAAGCAGAGAAAGGCTGGGACACGGTAATGCCCTTGCACAAGGCTACAATCATACGATTCTTCCCCTCGACGATCCGGAAGATGCGGAAATTCAGATTCGGTGGGGCATAGAGGACTTCAAACACCACTTCGGCAGGGCTCCGGAGGGAATGTGGTTGCCTGAATGCGGGGTAAACGACACGGTTATCAATCTTTTGATCGCCGAAGGCATATCCTTCATCATCCTCGCACCATGGCAGGGTGAGGCGATACGACAAAGCCCCTCGGACACATGGCTCGAACTCGGCAAAGAATCGGTCCCTTATTATCGAAGTTACCGTATACAGGGAGAGGAAGGAAGCATATCAGCCTTTTTCTACAACGCCGAACTCTCCGGCGGAATCAGTTTCAATCACTACCTGAGAAGTGCCGATACCCTTTACTCAAGGATCCTGAAGATAAAAAGCGAAAACGAACATCTTCAACTGATCCACGCCGCCACCGACGGAGAGGTGTACGGCCATCATGAGCCCTTCGGAGATATGTGCCTTGCGGCACTCTCAAAGTTGATACGGGCGGGAGAGGAGTTTGAGTTTACCAATTACGCCACCTACCTTGAGCTGAATCCCCCCACATGGGAAGTCAGACTAAGGAAAGGCGAAGAGCATTTGGGAACAAGCTGGAGCTGTGTTCACGGAGTCTCCCGCTGGTATAAGGATTGCGGTTGTAAAACAGGAGGAAAGGCCGATTGGGACCAGCGATGGCGCAGCCCTTTGAGAAAGGGACTTACCCTTCTCAGCCACAAGCTAAAGGCATTCCGAAATCATCAATTATCGGCCCTAAGCTCTCTCCCTCCCGAAAAGATTGTCAAGGAATATGCCGCAATTCTCTGCTCAAGGAGAGATCCTCTATCCTTTGCGCAACGTGTAGGCATAGCAACGGATACAGAAAGCATAACGAAAATGCTTACCATTTTGGAAGGTGAAAAACTTAGGCATTTTATGTTCACTTCCTGCGCCTGGTTTTTTTCCGACATTTCGGGAATCGAGACACTGCAAAATTTGAGCTATGCATTGCGAGCCATCGAACTTGCACAGGAGCTCGGAGAAACGGAAGAATTATACACACTGCTAAAAACCGAACTGTCATATGCAATAAGCAACCTCCCCGACCACAGGAACGGGGGAGAGATTCTCGACGACCTGACAGATGGAATTCTTCCGGGAGAATTGGAGCCTGCACTTTTTTTTCATATGAATCGCCTGCTTCATCGGGAAAAGAGTGATGAACTTCGTTACGGAATCTATAGGTTGGAATCACTTCTTCTTTCTGAAGAAAAAACAAGAAAAACCTCTCATGCAAAGGTAGTGAATACGATAACAGGACAACACTACCTGTGCACGGTAACTACGCACATTAGACCAAATGAACCGATGGATATTCATGCGGAGGACCAGTACGGCAGAAAGATTTCCATCGGTAACGACAGGGCTGCCCACCTTCCGGAACAGTTGCGCTACGCATTAAGCGATCTTCTCATCGCATCGTCTCAGAGGCTATGCGGAAAGGCGGGAGGAGAATTGGTCGGCCCGACGACACACGTTCTCAACTGGGCCAGGACCCTGAGGCTTCCCATCAGCCCCGATGTCCTAAAAAGTGCTGAGGTGGCCGTGGACTGGCGGCTGCAGCATATCATGCCTTTGCCGCACAGAAAGCTGTCGGCGGCGGATCGACGAGAGTTGGCGGAACTTCTTGATTTTGCCGTCAACAACAAATTGGAATTTGACAGAAAAGAGGCATCCCGTCGCTTTACCTATTATCTGTCTCAACGCTTCTCGACCCTTTCTCCACAGCTTACTATGCAAGAAGCCAGGGAGATCATCGAATTACATGCCCTGGCGGCAAGGGCCCAGATAGAGGAAGATATTACCATAGCGCAAAATATCATTTTCGATCAGCTTAAGATATGGAGAGAAAAGATAGTACAGGTCGAAAGCCTGACCCCTTCGAAGCGGGACCAAGAGGCCATGGCGCCTATATTGAGCCTCTGTGAGGGGTTCGGGATCTATGCCGACGACATGCGAAGGAAAAAGGGAGAAAAACAAGAGGAAGAAAAGAATACTTTCCGGCCCAACAATTAAGAGCCTTCTCTTCCCTGTCAGCCTCTCGTCACCTTTTTTCGGAAAGGACAATCATCACATCACCCAGGCCAGACAATTTTGCAAAGCGATCGACAGGACGCTTAATGGTTTCAGGTGCCAGACCTTTCGCGATACCTCCCCATGTTTTCCAAGAAATCGGTGAAAAACCGTTGGAACGAAGAAGTGACAAGAAATTCTTGCGGCCGAATAGGTGGATATGGTCGGGTATGACAGATCGCCAGCCGGAACCGAACAGTCTCGCTTGCAGCCCGGCACTGTTGGGTGTTGTAAGGACGAGAAGGCCGCGCCTATCGAGAATTCGATGCGCCTCCTGCAAAAAAGCAACGGGATCGCTCAGGTGCTCGACCAGATGGCTGGCATGCACGACCTGAAACACCTGATCACCGAAGGCTGACTGTTCAAGAGTGCTTATGGAAATAGGAACGCCGCGGTGTTCTATGCCGTATCTTGCAGTCGGAGAACACACTTCGACCCCTTCGGCCCGCCAGCCATGCTCACGAAGGTGCTCAATGAGGCGTCCTGTCGCACAACCGATATCAAGGAATCTTCCACCAGCAAGGCCTCGTGAGGTTGTAATAGAGGAAAAACCCACATCATCCAAGGCCTTGGTCATTAATGAGAAGAAGGCCTCTTCATTGCTCAGTTCATAGCTGAGATACTCTTCGCCGTAACGAAGACTCAACTCCTCCTGAACCGGCACCGGGTATTGCTGAAGGTGACCGCAACCGCAACATCTATGGAAACGGGCCCCCTCGACCTCCCACAAAAAGCTAAATACGGAAGAACCGCAGATCGGACATGCATACCCGAGGCATCGCTCATTTCCAGCCGGGTTACTAAAGGTTCTAACCGGCATGTATCAACGAACCCGAAGAAGAATAGAGTGGCTTGTCTCATTGCCGGCAAAGTCGGAAACCGCCACTTCCAGCGTCGAGGCACCAGGGCTCAGCATAATTTCTCCTATGCGATAATAACCGGACCTCTGATACAAACGATCCGCAGTAAGATTTCCGGTACGTATCAGCTTTAAGGAATCACCGTCCATTTCAAGGGTCTCAAAGGAAACGTCGCCTTGCGACTCTCCGTTTAAATAGGTATCGAATCGATAAGGAGCCTTTCGATCACGGCTTCCCGCCACAGGATCGAAGGCGGAAACAAACACCTCCCAGCGTCCTGCTTCCAGCCGTGCCTCCCTATTAAGGGTAATCGTTTGATCGCCCCGACTTAAAAGAACCCCACTGATGATCGGTGCAAGCGAATCTTCAAGCGGAGGCAAAGAGAGAAGCGGATTCACATAACGCAAATACTCATAATCAAGAATCTGCAAGAAGAGTGGGCTCGGATTGCCTGAAGAGCTAAGCAAAAGGGTGCCGAGGGTCTCACCTTTTTCCACCTCGACATGTGAAACCTTCACCGTGCCAAGATTTCCGTAAAAAGAGCGAATTCCCCGCTCGTGCTCCAGCACAATAAAGGAATCATACCCGGAAGGTAACTGGTCCAGGGCCTCATCCTCTCGCTGGAAATAGATCAGCTTACCGGATTCCACGGCCCGAACATCATTGATGCTGCCTTGAATCATCGCCCCCGGCAAAAAAGCCTTTCCGTTGTTCTGACAAAAATCCAGAACGACCGTGGGGTTCTCCAAGGGCCACTCATATCCGAAAAGCAAACCGGAAGAGGAAAACAACATGAATAGTGCCGTCAAAACCAAGAAGCTTCTACATTTCATTTTCTATTTCCTTTCGAAAGAAAAACAGGCAAGACGATCCTGATAACCGATAAGAAGGCCGTGACTGGTTTTACCGAACCAGAATACCGGTCCCTTCATTCCAATCTCGAGAAAGGAAAAACCCTTATCATCAAAAAGTGAAAGATGGCCTTCCGAACCGCCGACAAGAACCGCAGAGATCGACGGGTCTGAAAGATCACGACTGCCCAGATACCTCCCTGTGAGATTGTAGCGGCTAACGCCACCACTCAGTAGGTCCATGGTAAGAAGTGAGGTTCCTCTATCAAGACGCAGGAGAGAACCTCCACGGAGAAACTGAACCGAGGTTTGTCGAAGCAAAACTCCGGGCAGCTTCCATTCGCTGCGAAGCTGCCATTGATCTTCGACCTTCTCATAAAGAGAAAGCTTCTGTGGTTCGATTCCGCGAACAAGTGCAAGGCGATCGGAAGCATCAGAAACAGCCACCCCATAGACGACAGGCACGCCACTTGCCTCCGGCGCGAAGTGGGAGAGAAGAGCACCCTTCGAATCGAGGAGGTACGTGTCGCCATTGAGCGTCCCGAGGATTCGTCTATCAGGAGTATCGGAAAAAGCGGTAATAAGGGAGGGCACCTTTTTTACCCACAATACCTGACCGGAAAGACTAACCTCTTCAATGGCCAGACGATCGGAAGCAACAAGATAAGAGCCCTGGGCGGTAAAAAAAGGTAACCATCCTGAAGGAACGATACCGGCTGCAGTGCCTCCGGCATCGTACATGCGCCCGCCGTAGGAAAATCCGCTCTTGTTCATGGCAAGCCGTTCTTTCCCCAAGGAGAAAAAGAGTAGTTTTCCTTCTTCGGTTACATACCCGAAATGATCAGCGGTGGCAAAAGAGAGAACATCATCCCCCGCATGCCCGAGAACCTCCGACTGCCCGGCAACAACACGGCTCCAAACAGGAACCCCGGACAAGCGGGGCTCAATCGACCTTCCAAAAAGCAAGAGATAGACAAAAAGTAGCACAATAAAGAGAAAAATCGAAGTTTTGCGTCGCTTCATAACCTGTTCGTACCCGAAGATTCCTGTCGCTTTCTATCGTTATCCATTTTTGTCTTCCACACATCAATTTTCTTTTTAATGTTTTCGGCTTCGGTAGAATCTCCCAAAAGAATATATAAGCGCCTCAAAGCACTTAAATAACGTATGGCAAGTTTAAAATCATCGATTCTTCCGGTAGATAGTTCATATTTCTGACGATACCCATCGGCAGATTTTGCAAGAAGCCCCTTCACCAAATTAAGATGGCGCATTCGGCTTTCGTATCCCGCCTCCCGCGGATCCATCTTTGCAACAAAATTTTTGAGATCAAGTAAATTCTTTGAAACGGTGGCAAAACGCCCTTCTATTTCAACAAAGGACCACTTCCATTTGCTGTTTTCACCGAAACCGTCTTTTACCGCATCAACGGCAAAACCCAATTTGCGAACAAGAAGCCAACGATTCTCGTCGTCGAATGAGCCTATCTTTTCCGCCTGTTCGGCATAATCGGAATAGGGCACATCAAGATAGCCCGTGACTACTTCCTCGAGATAGATGATGGCTTTATAGCAGGCCTTTCTTGCATCGTTCAGAAATGCATCATTCCGAACGCCGAGAAGGGACATGGAGAGATTATTCATCAACACATAGTAGGAAACCAAATTAAGGCTTTCGTCGACAAGGCGAAGTTTTTTATACCCTGCCCCCAACTCATCATTTTCAACGGTCTCCAACAATTTCTTTTCACGCTGGAGGATCTGATCTACGGCAAGCTTATATTCCTTTATCTTCTCAAAATAGCGTCGCTTTGCTTCTCCGCTGACTTTTCCCACGCTAAGCTCCTTGGATCCTGTTACAGCCGTCCAGAGGTTTCAAGCAAACGACGAGCGTGCTCCAATGACGCCTCTCCGCCGCTTGTACCCGACAGCATCCGGGCCACCTCGGCAACCCGTTCTTCCCGGGAAAGAGGATGCGTATCCGTCACGGTTCGCCCGTTTCGCTCCTGCTTTTCCACGATAACATGATTATCGGCTTGAACAGCAATGGAGGCAAGATGTGTTATACAAAGGACCTGTTTTTTCTTTCCCAATTCGGCCAAATAGCGGGCAACGGCAACCGCAACCTCACCTCCGATGCCGGTATCAATCTCATCAAAAATAAGGGTTTGGACCTGATCGGTTTCCGACAGAACACTCTTTATTGCCAACATGACCCGGGAAAGCTCACCGCCGGAAGCAATATCCTTCAGAGGACGCTCGGGTTCCCCTACATTGGGACTGATGAGGAATTCGATTCTATCGTAACCGTGGGGTCCACAGGAAAGTTTTCCGCTCTTTCCTTCCCGATACCCCGTCGATACGGTAAAACGGACCTTCGGCATTCCGAGAAAACGCAACGCTTCACTGATTGCTTTCTCAAGACGGGAAGCGGCCTCCTTACGGCGACGGGAAAGCTCCCGTGCACGTTCGGCAAGGCGGCGCTCCGCCTCTTTGAGCTCCCCCTCCAGACGTGCAATCTCTTCATCCCGTCCGGCAAAGGCTTCCAGCTTTTTCCCGGCTTCTTCGCGATACGCCAAAACAGCTGCCGGATCTTCTCCATACTTTTTTTCGAGACGATGGATCGTCTGGAGCCGTTCTTCGCAGCGATCAAGGCGCTCAGGAGAAAAATCTACCGTCTGGAGATAATCACGAAGCGTTTGTTCGATATCTTCGATTTCATAGAAGGCATTTTCGATTCTGGTACTTTGCGTCAGCAACGAAGGGTCGATACCCGCAAGCGCAGAAACAACATGCATAGCTTCGCGAAGTTGAGAAAGGGCCCCACCCTTTGTCTCGGCCAAAACAGAGTGGCACTGTTCCAATAGCGAGAATAACTTCTCGCTTTGACTCAGCAGATCACGCTCTCGTGTCAATTCCTCTTCTTCTCCGGGGACGAGCTTACTCTCGTCAATTTCATGGATTGCATACTCAAGGATATCACGTTCACGAAGAAGATCCCGTTCATCGCTGCGAAGGCTCTCCACCTCCTTATGGAGGGATGTAAGAGAGGTGAAAAGCGAAGCAACCTCGCCGGCAAGTTCTTCAAGGCCGGCAAAACGATCAAGGAGCAGCCGATGATTATCCACCGAAAAAAGGGATTGGTGCTCATGCTGGCCGTGAAGATCAAAGAGGAAACCGGTCAGATCACGGAGGTCCTTCAGCGTTGCCGGCGTGGATTGAATAAAAGACGAACCACGGCCGTTACGCTTAAGCACCCTGCGAAGCAGCACCGCTCCCTCTTCGTCCGAGATATCGTGATCGGCCAGCCACCTCAGGGCTCCTTCACAAGAGTCGACCCGAACCATTGCAGCAATCTCAGCCTCTTCGCTACCGACTCGAATCGATTCGGTGTCCCCCTTGCCTCCAAGCAGAAGGGAAAGAGCCCCGATAAGGATCGACTTACCTGCCCCGGTCTCACCGGAAAGGACCGTAAGATGTTCGGAAAAATCAAGATTCGCGGAATCGATCAAGGCATAACCACGGATCGTCAGCGTCTCAAGCATCCGAACCTCCCGACCAATTCAACTTCGACCTGAGGACCTCAAAGAAATTTCTCCTGTCCGAACGGACAAGGAGAGCCTTGCTGTGACTCTTTTCAAAAAAGACAAGGTCCCCTCCCTGAAGAGGGAAAACCTCCTGGCCATCTATAGAAAGGATAATATCGGTCCGCTGATCCTTTTTCACATTGATCTGTGCGACATCATTTCCGGAAACGACAAGAGGACGATTCGAGAGGGTAAAGGGACAGATTGGGTTAATGATAAGGGCTTCCATTTCGGGATCAAGAATAGGGCCGCCGGCTGCGACGCTGTAAGCAGTCGAACCGGTGGGAGTGGCGACAATGACTCCGTCGGCTCGATAGCTTCCGAGTTCATTATGGTTGAGACGAAGATCCAATTCCACCACTTTGGACATCCCATTTGCGCTGATAACCGCATCGTTCAAACCCGAAAAGGTCATAATTCGTTTTCCGCCTCGTTCCACTATAACCTTGAGCATAACACGACGGGAAAGACCTAAGCCCCCCTGCCGATATCCTTCAAAGACCTCCCTCCATTCACAGGAGGAAATTTCGGTCAGAAATCCGAAAT
The DNA here is from genome assembly GCF_000378205.1 of Sediminispirochaeta bajacaliforniensis DSM 16054. Lineage (NCBI taxonomy): Bacteria > Pseudomonadati > Spirochaetota > Spirochaetia > Spirochaetales > Spirochaetaceae > Sediminispirochaeta > Sediminispirochaeta bajacaliforniensis. Next base: position 180,180 of record NZ_KB899413.1, read on the forward strand.
TACCGAGATTGACAGCCAGAATGGGAACCCCAAGGTTGTCAAGAAGCCGTGCTGCATAGAGAACGGTTCCATCCCCACCAAGAGAAAAGGCAAAATCGACACCCTCGGTTGAAATATCCTCCGGCTTTCCGAAAAAACCGAAGGGAATGGCATCAATCCCTTGTTCCTGCAGGAAAAGAGCGATCTCATCCATCAGCACAGCGGCGGCCGGTTTTTGGAGATTTGCTATGATCAGCACTTTTCGAATAAGACGCTCCATGGTTCTCCTAAGGAAGAGTGGATAGTACTTTCGATATTTGTTCGGCCTGGCTCTTCCCAAGCATCGGATAGAGAGGGAACAGAAGGCAACGCAACATAAACTGCCGTGCCTTCGGGAATCCGTCATCCATGCTCTCCATGACCGAATCGGCAAAGGCGAGACAGGTTTCGACCCCTTTTTTCCGGGCATAGGAGCCGACATCTTTTACGCTACTTTCGATCATGATCGGAAAAGAGTAGTGAACATTCTCTCCCTCTCCCGGCTGGACCAACATGTTATGTCGTCCCTTCATGACCGCCTTTGAAAAAAGAGCTGCAAGTTCTTTTCGCCGTTCGAAATAGCCCTCGGACTCTTTGAGCTGAACCAGGGCAAGGGCGGCACAGAAATCGGGCATCAGTCTGGCACACGAAGAGCCTTCAACCGATTGTTTCAGGCGTGAAAGCTGTTTACGCCCTCTTGCGATCACGAGGGCCCCTTCGCCCGCAGTAATCAAATGATTCGGTTCAAGACCGATGACCGCATAATCCCCTGCGGTTCCACAAAGACGGGAACCATCGTGCCCTCCGAAAGCAGAAGTCACATCCTCAATCAACGGAACGCCAGCCTCCACAAGCGGCTCGGTTTCCGGAATAAAGCCAAGGGGATAGTGAAGAAGCACAGCCTTAGCCCCTTCCTCAATCGCCCGCAGGGCATCGGGAATAAAAAGAGAGCCGTTCTCCTCACTGACATCGATAATGGAGGCCTCGAGTCCAAAACGTGCAAGCTCATCGAGATAAAAGGCGGGAGAAAGAGCCGAAACAACGACAGAACTTCCAGGTTCGAGATCCAGGGAGGAAAGGGCAAGACCAATGGCATCGGGGTAGGTCGCAAAAGCAAAGCCCCCGCCGGCGGAAAGCTTATCGGCAAATACCTTTACCAGCTCTTCGCCGACAGGTCCAGGGCCGATTACGTCAGAAACAAGGGTAGTAAGTACGGAATCCATCTCTTTCCGCTTAATAGTGGGCCTGAAAACCGGGATCATATATGCGGCTCCGAATTATTCGTTGATATATTCCAGCTGTTGCAACTCCTTGGGATCGAAGAGCCGAAGAATGTCAAGCATGATCAGATAACCGTCATCCCGGTTGAACACGCCTTGAATATATTCAGCACCGATTCCGGAGAGCATCTGAGGAGGAGGCTGCATTTTATTCAGATCGACGGTCACAACCCGCGATACTTTATCAATAATAATGCCGAGCTTCATTCCCTTGATATCGATAATAATAAAACCGCTGAGCAGTTCATCTTCTTCGCTAAGCTCAGCTCGTTTGAGATGAAAACGCTTATGCAGATTGATGATCGGAATAATTTCACCACGTAGGTTGAAGATTCCCTCTACATACGAGGGAGCATTCGGAATAGGACGAGTCTCTTCGACCCTCACAATCCCATCCACCGACATAATATTTATTCCGTAATGTTCTTCTCCTAGCTGGAAGCTGACCAGCTGCATTCGACGTTCTTCCTGTTCTACCATCTCTCCTCCCGATAGTCTTTTCAGCATAAATGAGACGGGGTGATTTTGCAATACTGATTTCGCACCCGCCAAAGAGTCAATACACGATAAGAACAGGAACTTCGCTTTTACGCAATACGATGGTCGTCGTCGAACCCAGAATATAGGCTACAATCTTATTCCGGCCGTGCGACCCAATCATAATCATATCGCTTTTTTCTCGCTTTGCAGCGGCAAGGACCTCATGTACGGGAGATCCCTCGGTAAAAAGCATCTTCGGAGTGACACCGTGCTCTTCGAGAAAACGTCGTTCCTGTTCGTGCGAATCATTCTCCGAATTTCCCTCGGATGCCGTCATCATAACAAGTTGATCCGTGGTTTCATGAAAATTATTGATATAATAACGCAAGGCGTTCTCGGCACTCCTGCTTCTGTCATAGGGAAAAAGAATGCGCTCTATGGCCCAATGCTCCGCAGGACAGACAAGTACCGGACGAACGGAACGACGGACCAGATCCTCCGTTGTCGATCCTACCATATCACGTTTGTATTGTGCGTTTTCGCCGCGCTGGCCAATGGCAATGAGATCGGCGCACCGCCCTCTCTCGGCTATAAGTTCGGCAGGAAAGCCTTCCTCTATCATTCCGTTACATTCAAGCCCGGCATCCTCAGCCTCTTTTTCACACTGGCTAATAACCTTTTCGCCGAAACTACGGATATCGGCATGAATTTTTTCATAGAACTCCCTCATTTGAGGATCTGGGGGTATATAGATACGTTCATACGAAATGTCGTAGGCTCCGCCGGTATACATATAGGGCATTTGGGTCTTCCGCCGGTCAATGACAAAGAGGGCTTCAATCGAAGCATTGTTCTTACGGGCTATATCGAGTCCGTAGCGCAAAGCACTCATAGAATGGGGGGAACCGTCTACAGCAACCAAAATATGTTTTATCATGCCCGCCTCCTTATACCTATATGGTAAAGAGCTGGAGCAATTAGATCAAGGATATGGGGAAGGGATAAAAAAAACGCCTGGCGACGACCTACTCTCCCACCGAATGGCAGTACCATTGGCGCAGGAGGGCTTAACTTCCGTGTTCGGAATGGGAACGGGTGGGACCCCTCCGCGATTGTCACCAGGCGAATAAAAACAAATCTTATTCACAAAGGTGGAAAGGATTACATGATAATATGGTCAAGCCTCACGACGAATTAGTACTGGTAAGCTGAACATGTTACCATGCTTAGACTTCCAGCCTATCGACCAGGTCTTCTCCCTGGTGTCTTTAGTCACCTTAAAGGTGATGGGATGACTCATCTTGAGGTGGGCTTCCCACTTAGATGCTTTCAGCGGTTATCCCTTCCGAACTTGGCTACCCAGCAGATGCCGTTGGCACGACAACTGGTACACCAGAGGTTCGTCCACCCCGGTCCTCTCGTACTAGGAGTAGCTCCCCTCAATCATCCAACGCCCGTAGCAGATAGGGACCGAACTGTCTCGCGACGTTCTGAACCCAGCTCGCGTACCGCTTTAATTGGCGAACAGCCAAACCCTTGGGACCTGCTCCAGCCCCAGGATGCGATGAGCCGACATCGAGGTGCCAAACCCTGCCGTCGATATGAACTCTTGGGCAGGATCAGCCTGTTATCCCCGGAGTACCTTTTATCCGTTAAGTGACGGCGCTTCCACACGCTACCGCCAGATCACTAAGACCTACTTTCGTACCTGCTCGACTTGTTTGTCTCGCAGTCAAGCCACCTTGTGCCTTTACACTCGCGCACTGATTTCCAACCAGTGTGAGGTGACCATCGCGCGCCTCCGTTACTCTTTGGGAGGCGACCGCCCCAGTCAAACTGCCCACCTGACATTGTCCGTTATCCAGTTTCATGGACACCGTTAGAAACCTAAACTAACAAGGGTGGTATTTCACCAACGACTCCACACAGCCTAACGACCATGCTTCACAGCCTCCCACCTATCCTACACATGTTAGTCCAGATTTCAATGCCAAGCTACAGTAAAGGTTCACGGGGTCTTTCCGTCTAACTACGGGTAATCGGCATCTTCACCGATACTTCAATTTCACCGGGTCTCGCGTTGAGACAGCGTTCAAGTCGTTACACCATTCGTGCGGGTCGGAACTTACCCGACAAGGAATTTCGCTACCTTAGGACCGTTATAGTTACGGCCGCCGTTTACTGGGGCTTCAGTTCGCAGCTTCGACTCAAGGTCTAACCACTCCCCTTAACCTTCCAGCACCGGGCAGGTGTCAGTCCGTATACGTCTCTTTACAGATTCGCACAGACCTGTGTTTTTGGTAAACAGTCGCTTGAACCATTTCTCTGCAACCCCCTTCAAACTTTAACATCCAAAAAGGGCCACACTTCTCCCGAAGTTACGTGTGCATTTTGCCGAGTTCCTTAACGCGAGTTCTCCCGAGCGCCTTAGCATTCTCAGCCCGCCTACCTGTGTCGGTTTACGGTACGGTCCCTTCCAACCTAACTTTAGAGATTATTTCTCGTCACCTTGACTCCACGTGCTTCGCTTCGCCGTAGCTACACTCGCCTTCACGACTCACCTCTTGGTGCGGATTTGCCTACACCAATCATCAGCTTATCGCTTGGACCGGGACTACCATCGCCCGGACTCGCTTCGCCTCATGCGTCATCCCATCAAAATTGGAAGAGGTACGGGAATATTAACCCGTTTCCCATCGGCTACGCCTTTCGGCCTCGCCTTAGGGGCCGACTAACCCTTGGGCAGATTACCTTAACCCTGGAAACCTTAGGCTTTCGGCGGAGGGGGATCTCACCCCTCTTTTCGTTACTCATGCCTGCATTCTCACTTCCACTCCCTCCAGCAAACCTCCCGGTTCACCTTCATCAGTATGTGGAACGCTCTCCTACCCACCGTCCAAAGACGATGCCGTAGCTTCGGTACTATGCTTAGCCCCGTTACATTATCAGCGCAAAACGACTCGACCAGTGAGCTATTACGCACTCTTTGAAGGTGTGGCTGCTTCTAAGCCAACCTCCTGGCTGTCTTCGCCGTTTCACTTCCTTTTCCACTTAGCATAGTTTTGGGACCTTAGCTGACGGTCTGGGCTGTTTCCCTTTTGACCACGGACCTTATTACCCGTAGTCTGACTCCTGCATATTAACACGCGGCATTCGGAGTTTATCTGGGGTTGGTACCCGGTGAAGGGCCCTAGCCCAACCAGTGCTCTACCTCCGCGTCTGTCCATGCAAGGCTAGCCCTAAAGCTATTTCGGAGAGTACCAGCTATCTCCAGGTTTGATTAGCCTTTCACTCCTATCCACAGCTCATCCCTGCCCTTTTCAACGGACTAGGGTTCGGTCCTCCACTCAGTTTTACCTGAGCTTCAACCTGGCCATAGATAGATCACCTGGCTTCGGGTCTACCACATGCAACTATTCGCCCTATTCAGACTCGGTTTCCCTCCGGCTTCGGGACTCCTATCCCTTAACCTCGCTACATACGGTAACTCGCAGGCTCATTCTACAAAAGGCACGCCGTCACCATGTATACATGGCTTCGACCGCTTGTAAGTCCACGGTTTCAGGTTCTATTTCACTCCCCTCCCGGGGTACTTTTCACCTTTCCCTCACGGTACTATTCGCTATCGGTAGCTGTCGTGTATTTAGCCTTGGAGAGTGGTCTCCCCTGCTTCCGACAAGATTCCTCGTGTCCCGTCGTACTCAAGCTCGTCTCCCACGCAGTCAATTCTATTTCGCATACGGGGCTTTCACCCTCTCTGGCTGCCCTTCCCAGTAGCATTCCGCTATACAATTGATTTATCACTGCGCGACCGGTTCTACACCCAGTCCGAAAACCGCTTACAACCCCCATAATGCAACGCTGTAGAACTTACACACTATAGGTTTAGGCTCTTCCCCTTTCGCTCGCCGCTACTGAGGGAATCTCGTTTGATTTCTCTTCCTGCAGGTACTTAGATGGTTCAGTTCCCTGCGTCTCGCTCCATACGGCTATGGATTCACCGTACAGTGACCGTCATCTAAACGGCCGGGTTACCCCATTCGGACATCCCCGGATCAGCAGATGTTTGCTCCTCCCCGGGACTTTTCGCAGCTTACCACGTCCTTCCTCGCCAGACAGCTCCAAGGCATCCACCGTGGACCCTTATTCGCTTGACCATATTATCTTGCAATCCTTCCCTGTCAGCTATACGACTCCTCGCCTTATAGCTCCCCTGTTAAAGAACAATG